>NZ_JVGV01000014.1:0-42528 GCF_001076775.1 Streptococcus pseudopneumoniae | reverse complement strand
CTAACTTTTGGGGTGTTTTTATTATGAAATTAACTTATGATGATAAAGTTCAGATCTATGAACTTAGAAAACAAGGATATAGCTTAGAGAAGCTTTCAAATAAATTTGGGATAAACAATTCTAATATTAGGTACATGATTAAATTGATTGATCGTTATGGAATAGAGTTCGTCAAAAAAGAAAAAAATCGTTACTATTCTCCTGAATTAAAACAAGAAATGATTGATAAAGTCCTACATGAAAACTGGTCTCAAGATAGAGTTTCTCTCGAATATGCTCTCCCAAATCGTGGTATGCTTCCAAATTGGATGGCACAATACAAGAAAAACGGGTATACTATTGTTGAGAAAACAAGAGGGAGAGTACCTAAAATGGGACGTAAACCAAAGAAGAAACCCGAAGAGATGACAGAGTTAGAACGACTTCAAGCAGAAAACGAGTATCTGAGAGCGGAGAATGCTGTCCTAAAAAAGTTGAGAGAACTCCGCTTGAAGGAGGAAAAAGAGAAAGAAGAAAGACAGAAATTGTTCAAGAATTAATCACTGATTTTTCGTTAGATATTCTTCTAAAAACCATTAAACTCGCTCGTTCGACCTACTACTATCATTTGAAACAGCTAGACAAACCAGATAAGGATCAAAAGCTTAAAGCTGAAATTCAAGCTATTTTTACCGAACAAAAAGGAAATTACGGCTATCGTCGAATCCATTTAGAATTAAGAAATCGTGGTTATGTGGTCAATCATAAAAGAGTTCAACGCTTGATGAAAGTGCTCAATTTACAAGCTAGAATCCGCAAGAAACGCAAGTATTCTTCTCATAAAGGAGATGTTGGCAAGAAAGCAGACAACCTTATTCAACGCCAATTTGAAGCAGCTAAACCAATGGAAAAGTGTTATACGGACGTGACAGAATTTGCCATTCCAGCAAGCGCTCAAAAGCTTTACTTATCACCAGTTTTAGATGGCTTTAATAGCGAAATTATCGCCTATAATCTTTCAACTTCACCCAACTTAGAACAAGTAAAAACAATGTTGGAACAAGCATTCACAGAGAAGCGCTACGAGAATACGATTCTCCATAGTGACCAAGGCTGGCAATATCAACACGATTCTTATCATCAGTTTCTAGAGGGTAAGGGAATTCAAGCATCCATGTCACGTAAAGGTAACAGCCCAGACAACGGCATGATGGAATCTTTCTTTGGTATTCTGAAATCGGAGATGTTTTATGGTTATGAGAAGTCATTTGAGTCGCTCAACCAATTGGAACAAGCCATTGTAGACTATATTGATTACTACAACAATAAACGAATTAAGGTAAAACTAAAAGGACTCAGTCCTGTGCAATACAGAACTAAATCCTTCGGATAAATTAATTGTCTAACTTTTTGGGGTCAGTACAGAACCAAGGCTTTTTTGATTTCTATCTAAACTTTTTCATAAGGTATTTTCGTGCAGGTGCTTCAACTATTTGAACGATTTCAAATCCTTCTTTTTGATAAAGGTGCTGAGCTGCTTGATTTGCCTCGAAGACATTTAGAGAAATACTATCTATGTCTCCATTTTCAAAGACCAAACTAACAAATTTCCTTAAAGCCTGCCTACCTAAGCCTTGTCCCTGTTTCTGGGGATTGATAAAAAAGCGTCCAATATGAAGATTGCTGTCTTCTTGCCTGATTTTCTGGATAACCCCCACAAACTCTTGTCCTTCAAAGATTGAAAAGATTCCTTCCAACTCTTGCAAGACTTGAAGGGTCAGTGGAAAAGGAATCTTTGGTCCCATCCATTGTTCCTGAAAATCTTTCCCCAGGGAGTTGGACCATTGGCATACGAGCTGAGCATTTTCTGTGCTCACATTTTCTTCAAAACGAATTGTCATCTCGACCTCACTATCTTGTCTATGTTTCTCCATTATACTACTTCTCCTATTTTTTACGAATAGATAAGTATGATTGATTTTTATTTTTTTCTTGTCGGGAGCATTCTCGCTTCCTTTCTTGGTTTGGTCATTGACCGCTTTCCAGAGCAATCTATTATCCAACCTGCTAGTCACTGCGATTCCTGTCAGACTCGCTTGCGTCCCTTAGATTTGATTCCTATTCTCTCGCAGGTGCTCAATCGCTTTCGCTGTCGCTACTGCAAGGCTCCTTATCCTATTTGGTATGCCCTCTTTGAACTAGGTTTAGGACTCCTCTTTCTGGCTTGGTCATGGGGCTGGCTTTCCTTGGGGCAAGTCATCCTAATCACTGCTGGTTTGACTCTGGGCATCTACGACTTCCGTCATCAGGAATATCCCTTACTAGTCTGGCTGACTTTTCACCTAATCCTCATGGCTTTCTCTGGCTGGAATCTAGTCATGGTCCTCTTCCTTGTCCTTGGAATTGTGGCTCATTTTATCGATATCCGCATGGGCGCAGGGGATTTTCTCTTTTTAGCTTCTTGTGCTATCGTCTTTAGCGCAACGGAGTTACTTATCTTGATTCAGTTTGCTTCTGCAACAGGGATCCTAGCCTTTCTCCTGCAAAAGAAAAAGGAAAGACTTCCTTTCGTGCCCTTCCTCTTACTCGCGGCTTGTGTAATTATTTTTGGTAAGCTACTGCTTGTTTGATAAAGTCCTGAATCGGCTCTCCCTCGTGGAGAGCTTTTACAATTTTCGAACCAACGATAACACCATCTGACACTGCATTAAAACGTTCGACATCGGCTTGACTAGACACCCCAAAACCTGTCAAGACTGGGATGTCAGCCACTTGATGCAATTGTGCCAAGTGCTTGTCCAAATCAGCACGGTAATTGCCTGATTTCCCTGTCACCCCATTGATGGCAACAGCATAAACAAAGCCTTCTGCCCCTTCAATCAACTCTTTCTGACGCTCAATCCCTGTGGTCAAGCTTACTAAAGGAATCAAAGCAATGTCTGTGTCTGCCAAAAAAGGCTCTACAAAGTTGGCATGCTCATGAGGCAGGTCTGGAATAATCAAGCCCTTAACCGCTGTATCTGCCAAACCTTTAACAAAATTCTCCACACCGTACTGAAAGAGGGGGTTGAAGTAGGTCATGATGACCAGCGGAACCTCTGTTTCAATGGTTTTCAAGGTTTCAACCAAAGCCTGGGTAGAAGTCCCGTGGGCTAAACTGCGCAAGCCAGCTTCTTCGATAACAGGTCCATCTGCAACAGGGTCTGAAAAGGGAATACCAACTTCAATAGCCGAAACACCCAAATCTTCTAAAAAGTGAATTGTTTCTCCGAGTCCATCCAAACCTTTCTCATGGTCTCCAGCCATGATATAGGGAACGAAAATTCCTTTTCCAGCTGCTTTTATAGCGTTTAATTTTTCTGTTAGTGTCTTAGGCATAAGTTTCTCCCTTCTTTACTGCATCTGCTTCCAAGCGGTCTTTGACTTGAACCACATCCTTGTCCCCACGACCTGATAGACAGACAATCATAGACTTTTCTGGTCCAAGTTCTTTGGCCAATTTCACTGCAAAGGCGATCGCATGGCTAGATTCCAAGGCTGGGATAATCCCTTCCACACGAGACAAGAGTTGGAATCCTTCCAAGGCCTCTTCGTCTGTCACAGGAACATAGCTGGCACGTTTGATATCGTGGTAGTGAGAATGCTCTGGACCGATACCAGGATAGTCCAAACCTGCTGAGATCGAGAAGGCTTCAAGAATTTGACCATGGGCATCTTGGAGCACATCCATGAGGGAACCGTGAAGGACACCCGGACGACCCTTGGTCAAGGTAGCTGCGTGATGCTCTGTATCCACACCAAGTCCTGCTGCTTCAGCTCCATACATAGCTACTGATTCATCTTCTACAAATGGATGGAAGAGACCGATGGCATTAGAACCACCACCAACACAGGCTACTAAGGCATCTGGTAGATTTTTACCTGTCAAGTCACGGTACTGTTGTTTAGCTTCTCGACCAATAACACTTTGGAAGTCACGAACGATTTCTGGGAATGGATGAGGCCCCAAGGCAGAACCAAGGATATAGTGGGTATCATCAATATTAGCTACCCATGAACGAAGGGCTGCATTGACCGCATCCTTGAGCACGCGCGAACCGTCTGTCACTGCCTCAACCTTAGCTCCCAAAAGCTCCATACGGAACACATTGAGGGCTTGGCGTTTGACATCTTCCTCACCCATGTAGATAGTACATTCCATGTTAAAGAGGGCTGCAGCAGTTGCAGTTGCCACACCGTGCTGACCAGCACCTGTTTCAGCGATAATTTTCTTTTTACCCATGCGTTTAGCCAGAAGAACTTGTCCCAAGGCATTGT
Organism: Streptococcus pseudopneumoniae; assembly: GCF_001076775.1. Taxonomy (GTDB): domain Bacteria; phylum Bacillota; class Bacilli; order Lactobacillales; family Streptococcaceae; genus Streptococcus; species Streptococcus pseudopneumoniae_G. The sequence continues at coordinate 38,232 of NZ_JVGV01000014.1, read as the reverse complement.
TAATCTTGTGGGCCCCTGTATGGTTAAGGTCTTCACGTTTAAGATAAATCTTGGCTCCGCCGATATGCTGGGTCAAGTTTTTTGCGTAGTAAAGGGGAGTTTCACGTCCTACATACTGGCGCAAGAGTTGGTTTAATTCCTCTTGGAAACTTGGGTCTGCCTGACTTTCACGGTAGGCCTTCTCCAACTCCAAAACTGCTGTCATCAATGTTTCTGGGACAAAACGTCCACCGAATTTCCCGTAAAATCCATCTTTATTTGGTTCTTGATATGCCATTCTTTACCCTCTCTATAAATCTTCTAATCTTTTCATGATCTTTTTGTCCATCTGTCTCCACTCCGCTTGATACATCTACTGCATAAGGAGTAAAGTGTTGAATTGCTTGTACTACATTGTCTTCATTAAGCCCACCTGCGATAAAGAAGGGCTGAGTTAGTCCAATCGTATCCAGTTGAGCCCAGTCAAAGGTCTGGCCACTCCCAGCCACAGGGGCATCAAAGAGTAGATAGTCTGCCTGAGAATTGGGCACATGACCCTCTCCATCCACCTGCACAGCCTGAATACTGGCACAAGGTAAATTCTCAAATAAATCATCTGCTACCTGACCGTGAACTTGAACCAAATCCAAACCAACTTTGTCAATGACTTCTAGCAGTTGAGCTCGACTTGGTGAAACAAATACGCCGACCTTTTTGACATCTGTAGGAATAAGCTTTGCCAGCTCAGTAGCTTCTTCCAAGCTCACCTCTCTTTTACTGGGTGCGAAGACAAAACCGGTGTAGTCTGCTCCTGCTGAAACGGCTGTTTCCACCGCTTCTTTGGTCGATAGTCCACAAATCTTAACCTTTGTCAATCTGCAACTCCTTGATTCTTTGAGCCACATCCTCTGCCTGCATAAGAGCTGTCCCAACTAAAATTCCATTAAAGGATGGTGCTACTCGTTCCGCATCCTGCCCTGTGAAAATGGCAGATTCAGAAATGTAATAACGACCTTCCTCAAAGTGCTGGGCCAAATCTACACTGGTCTGCAAGTCGACCTCAAAGGTAGTCAAGTTGCGATTGTTGACACCGATAATTTGAGCTCCAAGGCGGTGAGCTACCTCTAGTTCAGCTAGATTGTGAGTTTCCACCAAGACTTCCAGACCAAGCTCTGTCGCATAGTCATACAGTTCCTTAAGACGTTCTTCGGACAAGGCTGCCACAATGAGCAGGATGACTGTTGCACCTGCATTGCGAGCTCGGATGATTTGCTTTTCATCGATGATAAAGTCCTTGTTGAGCGTTGGAATCTGTACCTGACTGGAAATCTCCCGTAGATAATCCAAATGACCTTTAAAGAAAACTTCATCTGTCAGAACAGAAATCATCACTGCGCCGTTCGCTTCATAAGTCTGGGCCTGTTGCACAATATCCACATCGAGATTGATATCTCCCAGACTAGGGCTAGCCTTCTTGACTTCAGCGATTACCTGTAAACGGTCTTGGTGTTGTTTTAGATAGTCAGCCAAGCGATAGGTCTGGCGCAGGGGCTGGATTTCCTCCAGTTCCATCTGCTCAACCTCACACGCCTTCTGCTCCAAAATTCGTGCTAAAAATTCCTGACTCATTTTTGATACTCCTGTAACAGTCTGAGTTTTTCAAGAGCCTTGCCACTAGCAATCACTTGACGGGCCAAGGCAACTCCTTCCTTGATGCTAGCTGCCTTACCATTAGCATAGAAACCAAGACCAGCATTTAAAACTGTCGTTTCCAAGAATGGACTTGGTTCGTTTTTAAGAACGCTGAGCAAAATTTCTGCATTTTCCTGAGCGTTACCTCCACGAATATCTTCGATAGCGTAGCGTTCCATTCCCAAATCCTCTGGAGTAAAGCTTGACAAGGTAATTTCGCCATTTTCAAGAAGAGCAATATTGGTTGTTCCATTCAAGCCGGCTTCATCCAAACCTTCTGGTCCAGCAACCACGATGGCACGTTTGCGACCCATATTTTTCAAAACCTGAGCTGTACTTTCTAGAAGTTCTGGACGGCTAATTCCAAGAAGCTGTGTTTCCAAAGCCATTGGGTGAATCAGGGGACCAGTCAAGTTCATAATCGTTGGAATTCCTAGTTCCAAACGAGCTGGCATGATGTATTTCATAGCTGGGTGCATATTTTTAGCAAAGAGAAAGACGATGCCAGTTTTATCAAAGACCTTACCTAGTTCAGCTGGTTTGAGGTCTAGGTTGATGCCCAAGGCTTCTAGGACATCTGCAGAACCAGATTTAGAAGAAATCGAGCGGTTACCATGTTTGGCCATGTGAACACCGCCACCAGCCAAGACAAAGGCTGCAGTTGTGGAAATATTAAAACTGAAAGACTTGTCCCCACCTGTACCACAGTTGTCCATGGCATCATGAATCTCAGTTGGAATATGTTGGGCATGTCCTCTCATGACTTGGGCAATGGCTGTGCGTTCTTCAGGTGTTTCCCCCTTCATCTTAAGGGCCAAAAGGAGAGAAGCAATCTGCGCCTCCGTTACTCGCCCAGTTACGATACGCTCAATGACATCCGTCATTTCCACACCTGATAAATTTTCAAATTTTGCTAGTTTTTCAATAATCTCTTTCATCCTAGTTTCCTCACTTTACAACCTTGTCGATAAAATTCCGAATAGAAGACAAACCATCTGGCGTTCCAATGCTCTCTGGATGGTACTGGAAGCCATAAATCGGTAGGTTTTTATGTTGAATCCCCATGATGGCTTGGTCATCAGTCGAACGAGCTGTCACTTCAAAGTTTTCTGGCATTTCTTCAATCAAAATACTGTGGTAACGCATGACCGCACGGCCATCTTCGATACCTTGATACAGAACAGATGGCGCTTCAAAGTTGATATTGCTCTGTTTCCCATGCATGACTTTTGGAGCCAAACCTAACTTACCACCAAAGACTTCTGCAATGGCTTGGTGACCCAAACAAATCCCTAAAATCGGCTTCTTACCTGCAAAATCACGAATCATGTCTTCCATCTTACCAGCATCAACTGGCCAACCAGGACCAGGAGAAAAGACCAGACCATCTGCTTTTTCAGCTTCTTCATACAGCTTGGGATCATCATTTCTCAAAACCTGAACTTCTGCAAAATTCCCAATGTATTGGGCCAAGTTATAGGTAAAAGAATCATAGTTGTCAATCAATAAAATCATGGTCTTAGTTCTCCAATTCTAGTCATAGATTTAGCCTTGTTAATGGTTTCTTGGTATTCGTTTTGGGCGATGGAGTCGTAGACAATCCCTGCCCCAGCCTGCACATAGGCTGTTTGATTTTTGAGAATCATGGTTCGGATGGCAATGGCGAAATCCATATCACCCGTCGCAGACAAGTAGCCGATTGCTCCTGCGTATACGCCACGTTTTTCTGTTTCCAGTTCATAGATACGTCTCATGGCCCGAATCTTTGGTGCTCCTGAAACTGTTCCAGCTGGAAGTGTGGATTTCAAGGCATCCATGGCAGTGAGTTCTGGAAGCAACCGTCCTTTCACAACACTGGTCAAATGCATGACGTAGCGGAAAAGCTCTACTTCCATATACTTGGTAACTTGAACACTGGATGTTTCAGAGATGCGGCCAATATCGTTACGACCCAAGTCCACCAGCATTCGATGCTCTGCTGTTTCCTTCTCATCAGAAAGCAGGTCTGTCGCTAAGGCCTTGTCCTCTTCATCCGTTTCTCCTCTTGGTCTCGTCCCTGCAATCGGATTGGTTGTCACGATGCCATTTTTGACAGAAACCAAACTTTCTGGACTAGCACCGATGATTTGATAATCACCAAAGTCATAGAAATAGAGGTAATTAGAAGGATTAGTCACGCGGAGATTTCTGTAGAAGTCAAAAGGATTTCCAGTAACCTCTGCTGAGAAGCGCTGACTGAGTACACATTGGAACATATCACCATTACGAATCAAGCCACGAGCGGTTTCCACCATTTGCTCAAACTTCTGAGGAGCGATATGGGGTTTGAAGTCCAGCGGAGATAGATCCAAGTCTTCAAATTCATTTGGAGCAGGAATGCGTAATTCCTCAAGCACTTGCTTCAAGGCTGCTTCCAAATCTTCTTGACTGCGATCGCTATAAAGAGCATCTTCGATGACATGGATTTTTTCCTTCTTGTGGTCAAAGACCATGTAGCTCTCATAGACAAAGAAATGCATGTCTGGAGTCCCAATGGTATCTTGAGGGATTTGGCCGATTTCCTCATAGAGCGAAATCATATCGTAACCCACAAAGCCAATGGCTCCCCCACCAAAAGGGAGGTCTGAATGGTGTTGGCTCTTATGAGTCACTTCATAAAGGAAATCCAAAGGATCCCGATCAATCACTTGCCCATTTTGATAAAGAACTCCATTTTCAAACTGAATCTCAAAAACTGGATTATAGGCTAAGATAGAAAAACGAGCGGTTTCCTTGTCTCTCGGAATACTCTCTAAGATCACCTTGTGTTGCCCCTTTAGGCGCATATAAGCCAAGATTGGTGATAAGACATCTCCATGAATGATTCGTTCCATTGTATTTCCCTTTCAGTTTCTTATTTTTAATTTTTATCTTTTTTCTATTTCCCTTAAATAGTGCGGACGGGAGGTAAAATTATCCAGTGGATGATTTTAGAAATCCATGAAATGAAAGATCTAATTTTTGAGCCATGTGTCTCAAAAATTCCGTCCTAGAGAAGCATCTTTGCTTCTCTAGGATACCACTATGGCGGGAAACATCTTTTAGAAACTCACTTCGTTCGTAAATATTCTATAACGACCTATTTATTGAAAATATTTAAAAAATTAATCGCAATATCTGCGGTAAATATATAAAAATCCCCACGCAAAATAACTTGCGTGAGGACGAAATTCGCGGTGCCACCTCAATTATAGGATTTCTCCTATCTCTCATTCCTGTCTCAGATACCTCCTGTAACAGGCTGTGCGATAAAGGGCACTCCCTTGAGAATTATGTTTTCTTCTCTTGTTTCAGATGGACCCAACCTTACAGCTTTCTCTGCTTGTTTCCAGCAACCACAAGCTCTCTATGAGAGAAAGGACTGTAATTTTTCCATCTATTATTTTTTAGCTTCTAGGTAGTCTGCAATCGCAGCTACGTCCTTGTCTCCACGACCAGAGACATTGATGATGATAATTTCATCTTTACTTAGTTTCGGTGCACGTTTAACCGCTTCTGCGATGGCGTGTGAACTTTCAATCGCTGGGATAATTCCTTCAGTCTTGCTGAGAAGGAGCAAGGCTTGAACAGCTTCTTCGTCTGTCGCTGCTACATATTCCACACGACCTGAATCTTTAAAGTAAGCGTGTTCTGGGCCAACCCCTGGATAGTCTAAACCAGCTGAGATAGAGTAAACTGGAGCCAGCTCTCCATCTTCCTTAAAGACTGCATAGGTCTTCATACCATCGACAATTCCGATACTACCTTTTGTCATAGTAGCTGCGTGCTTGTCTGTGTCAAGTCCATGACCAGCAGCTTCGACCCCAACCAATTTAACTTCTTCATCAGCCACATACTGTGAAAAAGCACCAATGGCATTGGAACCACCACCTACACAGGCAATAACGTAGTCTGGTAAACGACCTTCTTTTTCTAAAATTTGACGACGAGATTCTTCACTGATGACCTTTTGAAATTCATGAACAATTGTAGGATAAGGGTGAGGACCCACAGCAGATCCCAAAACATAGAAGGCTTCAAGGTCATTCATCCATGCTCCAAAGGCTGCATCTACCGCATCCTTGAGAGTTCGTGTCCCTGTTTCAACTGCGTGAACAGTTGCTCCCATCATCTCCATCCGGAAAACATTGAGACGTTGACGTTCCACATCCTCTGCTCCCATGTAGACATCACAGGCCATACCAAACTTGGCTGCAGCCGCTGCTGTCGCAACACCATGTTGACCAGCTCCTGTTTCTGCGATCACTCGTTTTTTGCCCATACGTTTAGCCAAAAGAATTTGTCCTAAAACATTGTTGAGCTTGTGAGAACCCAGATGATTAAGATCTTCGCGCTTGAGATAAATCTTAGCGCCACCTAGGTGATCTGTCAAACTTTCTGCAAAATAAAGCGGTGTTTCGCGACCTGAATAGTCTTTCAAGTAATGACGAAATTCTGCCAAAAACTCTGGATCATCCTTGTATTTGTCAAATGTCACTTCCAACTCATCCAACAAAGCCTGAATCGGCTCCGGTACAAAACTACCACCAAATTGTCCAAAATAACCTTTAGTTGTCATAAAATTTTCCTCTTTCTGTATGAATCCGGCCTTTTTGTTTGCTTTTAGTAGTAGGCAAGGAGCTGTAGATAGAACTCAAGTTCATCAAAGCGACTTAACGCCCTAATAAAAGATAAACAAAACGACGGATAGAAAAAAGCCCACACACAGAAAATTACTCTGTGTGAGGGCGTTGGTAACGCGGTGCCACCTCAATTATAAAGGGACTATCCCCCTTTACATCTCTACCTTGTCTAACAACAAGTTGCACTGTAAGGTGTGCGCACCGAATTTTCATTGTTTCAAATTCATTTTTAAAATCAGCCCACTTTCACTACTTCCAACCACCTGTTCACAATCACCACAGGCTCCCTGAAGATCAAAAATAGTTACTTTTCTGATTTGTTGAACTTATTTTAATACTTTGTTTTTTCTTTGTCAAGACTTTTTTACGATTTTTTTGATAAAGTTAGCACTTTTTCAGAAACTGTTTTGAAAGTCTCAATGATATAGTCCACTTCTTCATCGCTTAATTTAGTATGAAGAGGGAGGGTAATTTCATTTTCAAAGAAGGCATAGGCCTTAGGATAGTTCGCCATGTCAAAACCAAGATTCTTATAGGCTGTCAAGAGCGGAAGCGGTTTGTAGTGGACGTTACTTGCAATGCCTGCTTTGGCTAATTCTTGGATGATAAGATTGCGTTCTTCTAGGCTCGCTCCTTCTACATGGGTAATGTAGAGGTGGCGTGAAGATTCGACAGTATCAGTCTTGTGTGCCAAAGGATGGATGCGAGAACCTGCAAAACCACGATCATAGCGGTCCACGATGTCCTTACGACGTTCTAGCAAACTTGGGTAACGGCCCAATTGTACCAAACCAAGGGAAGCCATGATATCGGTCATATTGCACTTGTAGGCTGGTGTGATGATATCGTATTCCCATGAGCCCAATTGCATCTTAGCTAAAGCATCCTTAGTTTGTCCGTGAAGGGAAAGAATTTGGAATTCCTTGTACATCTCTTCGTCGTCAATCGCTGGATTAGATTTCCAAGTGGCACTTCCACCCTCTGCAGTTGTAAAGTTCTTAACCGCATGGAATGAGAAGGAAGTAAAGTCAGCGATAGAACCAGCTGGTTGACCCTTGTAATTTGATCCCAAAGCGTGGGCACTATCAGAGACAATCACAATACGGTTAAAGGCCTGTTGCCACTTGCTTGAAGCGGTAAAGAGGTCACGTTTTTTCTCCACGACTTGGAACAAACGGTCATAGTCGCAAACAATCCCTGCAAGTTCTACTGGGATGATCACCTTGGTCTTTTCAGTAATGGCTTGCTCAAGCAAGTCATAGTCCATCTCAAACGTATCTGCTTGGATATCCACCATGACAGGGGTCGCCCCTACGTGAGTGATAACACTACATGAAGCTGTATAGGTCATGGCTGGAACGATGACTTCATCACCAGGTCCTACTTCCAAAACACGCAAAATTAACTCCAGAGCGGCTGTCGCAGAGTTGAGACAGACAGTCTTAGGCGTCTGTGTGTATTGAGACAAGCGACGCTCTAGTTCTTTTGTCTTAGGACCTGTTGTAATCCAACCAGAACGCAGGGTATCCGCTACTTCAGCAATTTCTGCTTCCGTAATATCGGGTGGTGAAAATGGAATATTGTAATTTGGCATTGATTTGCTCCTTTTATCTGTACTCATTTTCTCATGACTACTTTATTTTAGCACTTCAAACACGGTTTGAAACATGATTTTGATGTCTCCAAGGAAACTAAACTCTCGGAGATAGGCGAGGTTATAGCGCATCTTTTCAGGAAGAACATTCTCCACATAGGCCTGGTCAACCGACAAACCTTTCTCCGTCATTTGACTAATAATGGTGTCCTCATCCTTGTAGTTGATGCTGGCTGGAGAGGTAATCCCTGCTGGCAAAAGCAAGGTTGCCATCATTTCAGGGCTATACTGCTCTGTGTAACGTGGCACTTCAGGACGTGTCCCAACAAAGGACATCTCACCTTTAAGGACATTGACCAGCTGAGGCAGTTCATCCAAACGCACACGGCGGATGAAATTGCCAACCTTGGTAATGCGGCTATCGTTAGCAGAAGTCACCAGACTCCCTTTTTTATCCGCATCCGTCACCATGGTACGGAACTTCCAAATCTTGAAAGGTCGATTGTACTGGGTCACGCGCTCTTGCTTGTAAATCACTGGCCCCTTGCTATCCAACTTGATCCAAATGCTCAAGATGAGAAAGATAGGAGAGGTTAGAATCAGTAAGACCAAGGCTAGAACCCAGTCCAAGCAACGCTTAAAAATCAGCGAACCTTTCCTTTTAGAGACAAGCTGGTAGTAAGACTCAACCTCGCTTGATTTCATTTCCACGGGCAAGTCTTCCCATTTCAGCATGCTGTTTCTCCTTTGTTTTTATTATACTATTTGTCAACATTTTTCATTATACCACAAAATGGAAAAGGCGGTGAAAGAAATCTGTAATTTGAAGGATTTCCTTCTTACACTCAATGAAAATCAAAGAGTATTAAGACATGGCCCCTGCCTGCAAACTATACATCTTGTGATAGGTTCCTCCCAGAGCCAAGAGTTCCTCATGGGTTCCACTCTCGATAATGCGCCCCTTATCCAAAACATAAATACAGTTGGCGTCTTGGATAGTAGAAAGACGGTGAGCGATGGCAATGGTTGTCCGTCCCTGTCTCATCTTAGCCAGAGAAGCTTGAACCAAGCTTTCTGTTTCAGAATCAATATTGGCTGTCGCTTCATCCAAAATCAGGATTTTAGGCTGACTGGCGACTGTTCTGGCAAAGGCAAGAAGCTGGCGCTGACCAGTAGAGAAGCTCGAACCACGCTCAGAAACAGGTGCATCATATCCCTGAGGAAGTTCTTGAATAAAGGAATCTGCATCCACAAAGGCAGCCGCAGCCTGAACCTGCTCATCACTAATGTCTTGGTACATGGCGATATTGGACTTGATAGTCCCGTGATAGAGGAAGGGTTCCTGCAAGACCAGACCAATGTTTTTTCTCAACTCTTCCTGACTGTAGTTCCTGATATCCACATCATCCAAGAGAACTCTCCCTGACTGGAATTCATAAAAGCGCATGAGGACATTGATAATAGACGATTTCCCTGAACCTGTATGGCCTACAAAAGCAATGGTTTCACCCTTGTTAACCGAAAAGGAAATATCATCCAGAATCTGATGTTTACCGTCATATGAGAAACACACATGTTCAAACCGGATATTGCCTTCTTTGACTTTAGCCTGGCCATTTTCTTGAAGAGGTTCATAGGTCCTCTCGTCAATCAAGGCAAATACACGACCTGCAGACACCATGGAAGTTTGAAGGGTTGAAAAGTTTTGAGTCACCTCAATCAGGGGATCAAAGAGACGATTGATGTACTGGATAAAGGCATACATGGTTCCGGCAGTTATTCCCAGATAAAGTCCACGATAGCCAAAATAGGCCATCAAGACAGCATAACCTAAAAGTTTCAGCAAACTCATGGCAGGGCGCAAAAAGAGGGCATCCAAGGCTACAGAACGGTTGGCATAGACCAAGTGTTCTTGGTTGATTTCATCAAACTCTGACTGTAGGCGCTTCTCTTGATTAAAGGCCTGGATTATTCTGATTCCCTCGATGTTTTCGGCCAGCTTGCTATTGATATCTGACAAGAGACTTCTGGTTTTCTCAATGATTTTCACTGATTTTTTTCGATAGAGATTGACCAAAAGGAAAATCAAGGGGAGAAAGAGCAAGACTAAAGCTGTCAAACGAAAATCCAATACCAACATGGTATACAGAGTTGTCAGAAAGATGAAAACTGCTGAAATAAAGCTGGATAAAATCCCCGAAAACATATCACTGATGGTCTCAGTATCATTGGTCAAACGAGAGACAATAGAGCCTGCTGGCGTCTTGTCAAAGTAAGACATGCCCAGCTTCTCCATATTATCAAAGGCATCGCGACGAATATCCCTAACGATACTGTAGGATACCCGCGCAAAGAGAAGATTACCGACATACTGAACTACAGTTTGTAGGATATAAAGGCCATAGTAGGACAGCAAAACGGTAATGGCTAGTTGGTTAAGATTACTCAGATACTGGTCGATAAAGTGGGAAGCCACAAGGGGAATGACACTTTTGATGACCGTCGTCGCTAGGAGAAAACTGAGTGCCAAAAAAGTCAGGAGTCCATAGGGCTTGAGATAGGACATCAAGCGCTTCAATACAGCCCATTGTTCTTGTTTATTCTGCATCTTCTTCTCCTTTCATTTCCAACTGCTGAGACTGGTAGGTTTGGGCATACCAGCCATCCAAGGCTAGCAAGTCATCGTGCCTACCTCGTTCGATAATCTGTCCATTTTGCAGAACTAAAATCAGATCTGCATGGACAACTGCACTGAGACGATGAGCTGTGATAATGGTTGTCTTGTCCTTTCGCGTCTCCTTGAGATTGTCGATGATGGCATACTCTGTCTTGGCATCCACGGCCGACAAAGAATCATCCAAAATCAAGATATCAGGGCCTAAAATCATAGCCCGACTCATGGCCAGACGCTGCTTTTGACCTCCAGAAAGACTGACTCCCTTTTCACCAATCAACGTATCAAATCCCTGAGGCATGGCTACAATGTCTTGGTAAACTTGGGCTAGCTTAGTCGCTTCCTCGACCGCTGAAAGGGGCAAGTTGGGATTGCCAAAGCGGATATTGTCTAAAACTGAAGTCGCAAAGAGGAACTGGTCCTGAGGAACATAGCCCATAAGACTACGAAGATCTGTCAGACGATAGTCACGAATATCGTGGCCATTCAGATAAATAGCTCCCTTATCCACATCGTATTCACGCAAGAGAAGCTTGATCAAGGAAGTTTTCCCAGATCCTGTTTGCCCAACCAAGCCCAGCGTTTGCCCTTTTTCCAAACTAAAGTGAATATCCGTTAGTGTTTCCTCATTTTCAAAGGCAAAGCTTTCAATAGCGTACTCCAAACGCCCATTTTCAATACTTTCTAGAGGAAACTCAGGGTCTTTTACAGGTGATTCCTGAGACAAAAGTTCCTCAATCCGCTGGTAGGAAACCTTCCCACGCTGAGTGATATTAAAGAGGAAACCGATGGCCATAAGAGGCCAAACCAGCATATCCAAGTAGCTGATAAAAGTAACTAGATTCCCAACCGTGATTTGCCCTTTCTGAACCATCAAGGAGCCGACCAAGAGGGTTAAAACATAGGAGGAACCAACAAATAAGAGAACCATGGGGTCAAAGAGACTATCGTATTTCATGGTTTGGAGGTTCTTTTGGAAGGTCAATTCATTGACTTCCTGAAAGGACTTCAACTCATCTGCCTGATAACCGAAAGACTTGGTCACTTTAATACCTGATACAGACTCCTGTACCTTATTATTAAGTTCGGAAAAGGCAGCCTGTGATTCGCCAAAAGCCTTGTGGGTCTTTCTCCCTAGACGACTGGTCGCATAAGCCATGAAAGGTAAGGGTAAAATGGCAACTAGGGTCATTTGCCACGAAATGCTAAAGAGCATGGTCAGCAAGGTCACCAAAGCCGTGATAGAGGCATCCACGGCAGACATAACACCACCCCCTGCCAGACGAGTTAAGGCATTGATATCGTTGGTTGCATGTGCCATCAGATCCCCCGTCCGGTAGGTTTGATAAAAAGCTGGAGGCATTTTTGTGAAATGTTCAAATAAGCGAGAGCGCATAATCTGTCCCAAACGGTAGGAAGTCCCAAGGATATACATACGCCAAACATAGCGCAGATAGTACATCCCAAAAGCCGAAAGAAGCAAGTAAAATAGGTCAAGAAGGAGGTCCTGCTGGGTTAATTGCCCCGATGTGATGGCATCAATGACCCGCCCCATGACCATAGGTGGAATGAGATTGAGGACGGAAACCAAGACCAAGGCCACAATCCCGACTAGATAACGGCGTTTTTCTAACTTGAAAAACCACCAAAGTTTTTGAATAATGGACATAAAATCCCTTTCTGATTGCAAATGGAAACCTGAGGCCAAGACCCCAGGTTTTTCTTATTCATAGGTTACAACTGTGACGGCACCCTTGTCATACTCAGCGATAAAGATATTGGCAACATTGTCATGTCCTTGTTTGCTGAGGTTATCAAGCAACCACTCTTCGCTACGACCAATCGATTCCAAGACATCGACTTGGATCACACCGTCAGTCACAACTGGATACTTAGGATTTTCATCTCCCATTTGGACCACGATGAGTTGGCCATTTTGCTCCTGCACAGCGCATTTGACCTGTTTCATCTGGAAAATCCCTTGGCTACGAAGTTTGAGAGCAACTTCTGCTGCAGACAAACCAACTGAACGACAGGCTTCTGGGTCAATCTGCCCATTTTTGATAAGGAGAGTTGGTTTTCCATCAATCAAGCGTTTGACAAAACGAACATTGTTATTGAGCCACTTGAGGGTCAAGACCAAAATCGTCCACATCATCAAAATCACTGCATACTGGAGAATACTGATAGAACTATTGTAAATCACCCCACCAATGATACCACCGAGAACATAGTTCTGAATTTGATCTGTAGCAGAGTTAGGTGCTAGATTCCCCTTTCCTGTCACATTGATAACAAAAACAAGCGAGAAAAGACCCAAGGCCAGTTTGATTAAAATTTCCATGTAGTTGAGTGTCATTTGTTTACCTCCACCAATTCAATAGCGTCTGTTTGATGCAATTCTAATTTCTCTAAAAGATACTTGTCTGGTTGGCTCCCGTTCATGGCACGATAGAAATTTGAACCTACCTTGATAAGTGCTCCATCAGTGGCAGCTGAAGTATTGACATAAACTTCTGATTTATCCACTCCCAAGTCTTTAGAAATGACCTCTATGAAATGAAGGGAAGTTTGAAATTGATTGTTAGAGGCTTGATTGGTCTGGTATTTTGAAATTGTCACCAAAAGCATGGCTACCAAAGTCAAGGCCAAAATCATGACCAATTCACGAAACTTAGTTCCCTTTTTATCACGATAAGCCTTAAAAGCAAAAAATCCTGTGATAGCTAGGAGCACAATCCCAAAGCCAATCATGATGCCATTTTGCTGACTGATTTGGCTAAGTACATAGTCATATGAGTAAAATTTCATTTATTTTCACTCCCTTTCATAAAATCATTCTTCATTATAAACGAAAGAGAGTGATTTTTCAAGCCATACGTTGGGGAAATAGACCTTTTTTTGGTATAATAAAATCTATAATCTGAATGAAAAAGGTAACTTTATGAAACTTATCTCATGGAATATTGATTCCCTCAATGCTGCCCTAACTAGTGACTCAGCTCGTGCCAAATTGTCCCAAGAAGTCCTACAAACCCTTGTGGCAGAAAATGCTGATATCATTGCTATCCAAGAAACCAAGCTTTCTGCCAAGGGCCCAACAAAAAAACACCTAGAAGTTTTAGAAGAACTCTTCCCAGGCTACGAAAACACCTGGCGTTCTTCCCAAGAGCCTGCCCGCAAAGGCTATGCTGGTACTATGTTCCTCTATAAGAAAGATCTCACACCCACTGTCACTTTCCCAGAAATCGGTGCTCCTTCTACCATGGACTTGGAAGGTCGCATCATCACCTTGGAATTTGATGAATTTTTCGTGACCCAAGTTTACACACCAAATGCTGGTGATGGACTCAAACGCTTGGAAGAACGTCAAATCTGGGACATCAAATATGCAGAGTACTTGGCTGAACTAGACAAAGAAAAACCAGTTCTTGCAACTGGTGACTACAACGTAGCCCACAATGAAATCGACCTTGCAAATCCTGCTAGCAACCGCCGTTCACCAGGATTTACCGACGAAGAACGTGCTGGATTTACCAACCTCTTGGCAACTGGATTTACAGACACCTTCCGTCATGTTCACGGCGATGTGCCTGAACGTTACACTTGGTGGGCGCAACGCAGCAAGACTTCTAAAATCAACAATACAGGCTGGAGAATCGACTACTGGCTCACAAGTAACCGCATCGCTGACAAGGTGACCAAGTCTGACATGATTGATTCTGGTGCTCGCCAAGACCACACACCGATTGTCTTGGAAATTGACCTGTAAGGATTTTCTATATGGACTATCAAGCTGTCATTCCTGAATTTGTAGTATCTGACATCGAAAAATCACGCCACTTCTACTGCGACCTGCTAGGATTCTCTGTCGAATACGAGCGTCCAGAGGAGAAATTTCTCTTCCTCTCGCTTGAAGACTGCCAACTTATGCTAGAAGAAGGCAGCACAGAAGAATTAGCCCAACTAACCTATCCTTTCGGGCGCGGTGTCAATATTTCCTTTGGCATTGAAGATGTCCCTCAGCTCCACCAAAAACTGCTGGAAGCTGACTATCCTACCCATCGTCCCCTGACAAAAAGAGAATTTCGAGTGGGAGATAGCTTTATTTACCCTCATGAATTTGCGATTTTGGATCCAGATGGTTATTTTTTAAGATTTAGCGAGTAGAATAATAAAGGTTGGGAAAAAGTCTTTAAAGTTAAAAAGGCATATTATCAAGTCTTGAAAAATCTTGATAATATGCCTTTTATGATGGAAAAACCTTCTAAATGTTAGCCAATAAGTTAATTCTTGCCCATTTTTATTATATTTGTTCGTTTTTCAAACCAAAACACTAACAAAATATTTGATTTCTAAAGTTATTTAGTGTAAAATAAAAACATTGGCTCAAGCCTATTTGAAATTGAATATCATTTTACTTGTTTATGTCGTGAATTGGCACGACGTTTCTACAAGGTGCCGGAACACCTAACAATAAGTAAGTTATCTTGGAGGTATGGTCGTTTTTGCCATACCTATTTTGGGGACTTACTTAGAGATTAAGTAGGTCTTTTTTCTATCAGTTTTTACTTGATAGGAATCTGGAACAAGCAAATGGATTGGCTTTTAGACTTTAGGAGGTCTTATGAAATTATTAGAAGAGCGCATCCTCAAGGATGGGCATATCTTGGGTGACAACATCCTCAAGGTGGATTCCTTTTTAACCCACCAAGTTGACTTTAGCTTGATGCGAGAGATTGGTAAGGTTTTTGCGGAAAAATTTACTGCTGCTGGCATTACCAAGGTTGTAACCATTGAAGCGTCGGGTATTGCCCCAGCTGTTTTTACAGCTGAAGCCTTAAATGTCCCTATGATTTTTGCTAAAAAAGCTAAGAACATTACCATGAACGAAGGTATCTTAACTGCCGAAGTTTACTCCTTTACCAAGCAAGTGACCAGCACCGTTTCTATCGCTGGAAAATTCCTCTCACCAGAGGACAAGGTCTTGATTATCGACGATTTCCTTGCTAATGGCCAAGCTGCCAAAGGCTTGATTCAAATTATTGAACAAGCTGGTGCCACAGTCGAAGCTATCGGTATTGTGATTGAAAAATCCTTCCAAGATGGACGTGATTTGCTTGAAAAAGCAGGCTACCCTGTTCTATCACTCGCTCGTTTGGATCGTTTTGAAAATGGTCAAGTCGTATTTAAGGAGGCAGATCTCTAATGCAAACTCAAGAAAAGCACTCGCAAGCAGCCGTTCTTGGCTTGCAGCACTTACTAGCCATGTACTCAGGATCTATCCTGGTTCCCATCATGATTGCGACAGCCCTTGGCTATTCAGCTGAGCAGTTGACCTACCTGATTTCTACAGATATATTCATGTGTGGGGTGGCAACCTTCCTCCAACTCCAACTCAACAAATACTTTGGAATTGGACTACCAGTCGTGCTCGGAGTTGCATTCCAGTCGGTCGCTCCCTTGATTATGATTGGGCAAAGCCATGGTAGTGGTGCTATGTTTGGTGCCCTTATCGCATCAGGGATTTACGTGGTTCTTGTTTCAGGCATCTTCTCAAAAGTTGCCAATCTCTTCCCATCTATCGTAACAGGATCTGTTATTACTACGATTGGTTTAACCTTGATCCCTGTCGCTATTGGAAATATGGGAAATAACGTTCCAGAGCCAACTGGTCAAAGTCTCTTGCTTGCAGCTATCACTGTTCTGATTATCCTCTTGATCAACATCTTTACTAAAGGATTTATCAAGTCTATCTCTATTTTGATTGGTCTGGTTGTTGGAACTGCCATTGCTGCTAGCATGGGCTTGGTTGATTTCTCTCCTGTTGCGGCAGCACCACTTGTCCATGTCCCAACTCCACTCTACTTTGGGATGCCAACCTTTGAAATCTCATCTATTGTCATGATGTGTATCATCGCAACAGTATCTATGGTTGAGTCGACTGGTGTTTACCTAGCCTTGTCTGATATCACGAAAGACCCAATCGACAGCACGCGCCTTCGCAACGGTTACCGCGCAGAAGGTTTGGCCGTACTTCTCGGAGGAATCTTTAACACCTTCCCTTACACAGGATTTTCACAAAACGTTGGTTTGGTTAAATTGTCAGGTATCAAGACTCGCCTGCCAATCTACTACGCAGCTGGTTTCCTGGTTCTCCTTGGACTCCTTCCTAAGTTTGGCGCCCTTGCCCAAATCATTCCAAGCCCTGTCCTCGGTGGTGCCATGCTGGTGATGTTTGGTTTTGTATCTATTCAAGGGATGCAAATCCTCGCTCGTGTTGACTTTGCTAACAATGAACACAACTTTCTTATCGCAGCAGTTTCCATCGCTGCAGGTGTCGGACTCAACAACAGTAATCTCTTTATCAGCATGCAGACAGCCTTCCAAATGTTCTTCTCAAACGGAATCGTCGTAGCCAGTCTACTCGCCATTGTCCTCAATGCAGTATTAAATCATAAAAAGAAATAAGAAAAAGAGGTGTGAGCCTCTTTTTTGTTTCTCTATATCCTTACCTGTCTGTCTTCTGACCGCTGGCCTGTGACAAACATGGTAAAGGTTGCCTTGCAGACGTTTCTGCCTTCTTGATTGGTAATATCCACATCCACCACACAGGTTGTGCGACCTTGATGGACACATTCTCCTTTAATGGTCAATACGTCGTCGAGTTTTCCTGCTTTGAGGTAGTTGATAGAGGACTGAAGTGTCACTCCATCAAGCCCCAGCGAGATAACCACCAAACCACTGATCTGGTCACAGAGAGTAAAGAGATAGCCACCATGTGCATTGCCATAGTAGTTGAGCGACGAATCCACTACTTTTGTCGTCACCACAACGTGACCATCTCTCATTTTTTCAATTTCGTAATTTTCAAAGGCAGATATAGCGTCAAAATGAAAATCTTTCATCGTTTCCTCCTGATATTTCAAACGACACTATGATACTACTTTTTATAGGACTGTGCAAGGAGAAAGCTCCTAGTCTGGCAAAATTCCAACCTGTTCCACAAAGCGCATAAAGGCTGCCTGTCCTTGTTCCGTTTGCTTGTAAACTCCTGCATCCTCAAGCACACGCGCAAAGATAGCACCCACAGAGTCCTTGACGATTTCAAGGGCTTTTTCTTTATCCGTTAAGTCTGGATGTTGAGCTTTAAGTTGGTCTGCCCATTCCTGATGATAGTCGGCAACTGTAACAGCTTCTCCTACAAGATAGCTAGCGACTTTCTCCACTTCCTCTTTCAGACGTGGGGGCAAGATTGCTAAGCCCATGACCTCAATCAAGCCGATATTTTCCTTCTTGATATGTTGAACATCCTTGTGGGGATGATAGATGCCATCAGGATGTTCTGCAGAAGTCTGATTGTCCCGCAAGACCAAGTCCAACTCAAACTGGCCATCACGTTTGCGCGCTATAGGTGTGATGGTGTGATGCGGTGTCCCATCAGTCTCTGCCAAAATCTGCACACTAGTATCTGAATACTGGCGCCATTCCTGCAAAATCTTGTCAGCTAAGTTGATTAAATCTTCTTTGGAAGCCGAAGTCAAACGTAGCACTGACATAGGCCACTTGACAATTCCAGCCTTGACCTGCTCAAAACCAGCAAATCGGAAGGTCTTTTGCAAGGGAGCCAATTCCATAGGAAAGACATGACGGCCTCCCTGATAGTGATCATGAGTTAGAATAGAGCCTCCCACAATCGGCAAGTCGGCATTAGAGCCTGCAAAATATCCTGGAAACTGCTCTACGATAGCAAGCAGACGTTCAAAGCTCTGACGACTAATGGCCATGGGACGATGCTGGCCATCTAAGAAAATACAATGCTCATTAAAGTAAGCATAGGGCGAATACTGGAAGCCCCACTCCTGACCAGCCATTTCAAAACGAATAATACGGTGGTTGCTGCGAGCTGGGTGGTTAACTCGACCATGGTAGCCCTCATTCTCTAGACAAAGCTGACACTGGGGATAATTGCTAGCTTGCACCAACTTGGCTGCCGCAATCTCTTTGGGATCCTTTTCAGGCTTAGAGAGATTGATGGTAATTTCAAGCTCTCCGTAATCAGATGGAACACGATAAGCGATATTTTTAGCAATGGCCTTGAGTTTAATGTAGTCATTCTTCTGACTGAGTTGGTAGAAATCCGCTATCGCTTGCTCAGGAGACTGGGCGTAGGTTGCCCAAAAGTCACGATTGACCTGACTCGGACAAGGGGTCACCAAGTCCATCAATTCAGCACCAAGGATTTCACGCGCAGTCTGACTATCCTCAATCGTCTCTAATCGAACGGCTTCCTCAACCAGCTGGTCCTTGAGATCAATCAATTTATCCAGATTGGTCTCAACTTCCAAAACACCATCTCCCACTCGTGCCAAGACACGATTGGTCAGGTAGATTCGATCCATTTCCTGAAATGAACTTTCAGCAATGACATGTGTTACAAATTTATCTACTAAGGTCACTATAGAGCCTCCTTTTAACTAGTCAAGGACGCGAGTGCCACCTGCAACTTCAGCGATATAGAAGCTTGGAGCGTAGCCAACTACTTCCTCGTAGTGTTTGCCAACAGCTTCCTTAAAGGCATCAACAGCATCTTTTTGCACCAAGGCAATGGCACATCCGCCAAAACCTGCCCCTGTCATACGAGCACCGAGAACTCCTTCTTGTGCCCAAGCTGTGTGAACAAGAGTATCCAATTCCAAACCAGTTACTTCATAATCATGCTCTAGGGAAACGTGTGACGCATTCATCAAACGACCAAATGTTTCCAAATCTCCTGCTTGAAGGGCTGCTTGAGCTTTGAGGGTACGTTGGTTTTCAAGCACAGCATGGCGAGCACGTTTCAAACGATTTTCATCTTTGATTAGGTAGCTGTATTGGTCAAAGGCCCACTCATCCAATTCACCCAAGGTCTGAATATCTAAAGCAACTTGCAATTCTTCCACTGCTTTTTCACACTCAGCACGACGTTCATTGTACTTAGAGTCAGCCAATTCACGGCGTTTATTGGTGTTCATAATAACAACGACATTGTCCTTTAAATCAAGCGGTACCAAATCATACTCTAAGGTGTTGGTATCAAGGTAAATAGCACGTTGGTCTGCACCCATACCGATAGCAAACTGGTCCATAATGCCAGAGTTGACTCCGATAAAGTTGTTTTCTGTTTGTTTTCCAATTTTTACCAAATCCAAACGGTCTAGTTTTAAATCAAAGAGATGCTCTGCCACAACCCCAGTCAAAAGTTCCAAGGACGCTGAAGAAGACAAGCCAGCACCATTTGGGATATTCCCATAAACATAAAAATCAAAACCTTTGTCAATCACGTGTCCAGCTTCTTGCAAGAAATGAAGGACACCTTTTGGATAGTTGGTCCAGTTGTGCTCTTTTTCAAACTTGAGGTCGGCGAGAGGCACTTCGATAATACCCTTGTCCTCAAAGTTAGCTGAGTAGAAACGTAAAACTTGGTCGTCACGCTTACGAGCTGCACCGTAAGTTCCCAAGGAAATAGCAGCAGGAAAAACGTGCCCACCGTTGTAGTCTGTGTGTTCACCAATCAAATTGATACGACCTGGTGAAAAGAAAGTTTGGTCTGCTTCTTGACCAAAAACAGCAAGAAAGTCTTTGCGAAGAGTTTCAGCAGTAAGATGTTGTGTCATATGATTTCTCCTTTTACTGTCCGTTAAGTCACCTTAACGTGTAATCGCTTTCTTCTATTGTATCCAAGGGATTTCCCAAGGTCAATCCTTTTTACTAAACTTTTACTAAACTATCAGTAAAATACAGAAAAATATGATATACTAACCTAAAAGAAGGAGGATTTATGGCTACCTTAAAAGACATTGCACAACTAGCTTCTGTCTCTATCGCGACCGTATCCCGTGTCCTAAACCGCGACCAGAGCCTATCTGTTACAGAAGAAACCAGACACCGTATTTTAACTGTTGCTGAAGAGTTGGGCTACACTAAGCACCTCAAGACAGGCGAGTCCCACAAGCCCAAGCAAAAGATTGCCATTATCCAATGGGTCAGCGAACAAGGGGAACTGGACGACCTCTACTACTACCAGATTCGCCTAGGCATAGAAAAAAGAGCCCAAGAACTGGACTATGATATTTTACGCTATTTTAATGACCATCCTTTTACACTGAGCGAGGAAGTCATCGGGATTCTCTGCATCGGAAAGTTTAGTCGAGCTCAGATCTCTGCCTTTGAAGAATACCAAAAGCCTCTTGTCTTTCTAGACAGTGATACTCTTTCACTAGGACATACCTGCATTATCACGGACTTTTACACTGCCATGAAACAGGTTGTCGATTATTTCCTCAGTCAAGGGATGGACCGTATCGGGATTCTAACAGGGCTTGAGGAAACAACAGACCAAGAAGAAATCATTGAGGATAAGCGGCTGGAAAATTTCAGAAACTACAGTCAAACAAAAGGAATCTATCATGATGAACTGGTCTTTCAAGGAAGCTTTACTGCCCAGTCTGGCTATGACTTAATGAAGGAGGCTATTCAGAACTTAGGAGACCAACTCCCACCAGCCTTTTTCGCAGCTAGCGATAGTTTAGCCATCGGTGCCCTCCGTGCGCTCCAAGAAGCTGGAATCAGCCTACCAGACCGCGTCAGCCTCATTTCCTTTAACGACACTAGTCTGACCAAGCAAGTCTATCCTCCCCTCTCCAGCATCACCGTCTATACCGAAGAAATGGGCAGAGCAGGCATGGATATTCTTAACAAGGAAGTACTCCACGGTCGCAAAATCCCTAGCCTGACTATGCTGGGAACCAGACTGACTCTGAGAGAGAGTACAAGGAATGAATAGGATAACAAAACGACCTCTAGCGAGGTCGCTTTTCTAATGATGATGCCCATGCTTCTGCTCTAATTCTCTCACCCTCCGCTTATGTTGCGCATGATTGCTTTGACTGCTATCTACTTCAATAGTGATATTCTGCACGCCTCTTTCTTCTAAACATTGACGCACCACTTCTTTGGTTTCCATCATCTGTTCCCAGTCCTTGATACAAATGTGAACAATAGCATTATTCTCTAGACCATCCATGGACCAAATGCTAAGTTGATTAACACTTTTGACATTGGGTAGAGCCTCTAAATCTTTCTCCAAATCACTTGTCTCGACCCCTTCTGGCACAGCATCTAGGAAAATTTTTAGTGCACTCCAAAAGCGTGGAATGGCTTTCGACAGAATAAAGATGGAAATGACCAGAGATAAAAGCGGATCGAGGATATACCAGTCCGTAAATCGAAGAATAATCGCCATTAGAATGACAGCCAACCAACCAAGAGTATCTTCCAAAAAATGCAAGCTAAGAATAGATTCATTCTTTGTTTTTCCCTTACGAACTACCAGACTAGCTAGCACATTGATAGCTACCGCAATGATTCCCAGCCAGAGAATCCCTTCCTCATTAACGGGTTGCGGGTGAGC
Source organism: Streptococcus pseudopneumoniae (assembly GCF_001076775.1). GTDB lineage: Bacteria > Bacillota > Bacilli > Lactobacillales > Streptococcaceae > Streptococcus > Streptococcus pseudopneumoniae_G. The sequence goes on along the minus strand of NZ_JVGV01000014.1, from coordinate 16,180 downwards.
GATCTTTGTGACATTTTCCAAAATCACTAGGACAGACCCTATCATAAGAATCACAGCCGTTAGCATGGCCCCTAAAAGACTAAAACGTTTGTAACCCAAGGTGTACTGTCTATCTTCTTCACGATTGGAAATCGTTTCTAAAAGGGCAGATATGCCAATGGCTATAGCATCTCCCAAGTCATGAACAGAATCAGCAAGAACTGCACTCGAACCAAAGATTCCTCCTGCGATAAACTCAACAATCGCATAGCTTAAATTTAAGAAAAAAGCTAACCAGATAGATGTTTTAGAACTCATTTCTCTCCCTCCTTTGGTATAATGGGTATATACATACTTCTTTCATTTGTATTATCTAATAAAATCCAAAGAAAGGATAGAAGCAAACTGTCAGTCCTGTTCAGTTCTGAACAGTTTGTCACTAGTGTCTATATGACAAAAAGAGACCGTCGAGTCAGCAAGACGAAAAAAGCCATCTACCAAGCTTTTTTACAACTTTTGAACGACAAGGGCTATGATGCCACTACTGTTCAGGATATCATTGACCTAGCAGATGTTGGGCGCTCCACTTTTTACTGTCACTACGAGAGTAAGGAACTCCTTTTAGATGAGCTCTGTCGCTACCTCTTTCATCATCTCTTTGAAAGGGAAGGACACTTGACTACCGAGGACTACCTCGCACATATCTTTTTACATTTTCAGAAAAACCAGGACCATGTCACCAGTCTCCTTTTTTCCAAAAACGACTACTTCCTCCGCCAACTACACAGGGAACTCAAACACCACGTTTATCCCATGGTGGCGGATGACTTGCAAGAAGCCTATCCAAACATTCCGGACTCCTACCTCCAGCATTTTGTTGTAACGAACTTTATCGAGACCCTAACTTGGTGGCTAAAAAAAGGAAAATCTTATACCGAAAACCAAGTGGTGAAATTTTACCTTGATGTAATAGAGATGACCTCTACAACTCCACTTGATAACTAAGCCTGAAACTCAGAAAGGAACCAACTATGTTAACTTCGATGATTCTAGGAATACTAACAATTGTACTAGCTCTCGCCTTCTCATTGCTTCACCTTGCTGCTGCTTTTTCAGCCATGAAACAAAAGAACTACAGTCTGGGAAACACGTGCATCTTGGTTGGCAGTTGCCTCACATCTCTGGCTCTAGCCATCTTTTACTTCGTTCCAGTTGCAACCATTCTTCTATGGATTGTGGGTTCGAGTATCGTCTGCTATGGAGCCTACTGGAACGGCCAACAGAAAGAAAAGCAACATATCTCGCACCACATCGTTCGTATAACGACCGCTATTATCATTACGGTATTATTCATTTTGCTCTAACACAAAAAGGATCAGATGATCCTTTTTTACTTTTTAAGCGCTTTTTGCTGCCTTGCTCCACTGATACCACCCAACTAGACTATTGATCAAGTAAATCAGGTATTTTCCTTGGATTTGCAGGCTTTCTCCCCACCAGAGATAGATTGAAAAGACAGTAGTAGCAGCCCAGAATATCCACTGTTCACGGTAAACAGCTGTCATGAGGATTTGCCCTACACCATTGGTCGCATCAGTGATAGAATCACGATAGGGACGATTAGCTCCGATAGACTGATAAATAAACCCAAAGGCCAACCACCAAAGAACACTAATAGAAAGATACTTTGTCCAACCCTTGCCGTCTAGTTTACGTGCGACAAACTCTTGTTGTTCTTTCTTAAACTGGGCTTGATAAATCCAAACCAAGAGACCAATTGGCTGCATAATTGTAAAATAGAGAGTTGTTAAAACCTCACCATAGAAGCCTTTCTGCAAAGCCAAGATAAGGTAAATGACAGAGTTAATCAAACCAAAAAGGTAATTACTTGCTCGACCTTCTGATACAAAGATGACACAGATAATTCCAGTCAGGCTACAAATCATCCCAACCCAGTCAACAATGCGGTGTTCATAAATCAACTCAAGCCAGATTGGAAAACTTCCTAAAACTAGCAGGTAAAGCCACTGGGAAAAACTACGATTGGCAAAGAGGTCATTCCAGATAGCCTTCATAGTTCCTGAAAATCCTAAATCAGCCATAGCAGCAACCATACGGCGGTAACCGCCAGACATTTCACCAAGAGTAATTTTGATATTCTTGAGTTTTGTTTACAAATAAGTCGTCATATTTTCTCCTTTTGTTTTTAAAGAGCCGTGTCTGGATAGACTTTCGGACGCAACGCTCTATTATATATCTACTGAACTGTCTATACACAGGATTTCCATCCTTAGTCGACATGAGCTGGAAATCTCTATTTGTTAAGTAGTTCACAACACATTATACACCTATTTTGTGAATAGTCAAGTGTATTTACAGTAAAATTTTAGAAAATCCTGAAAATTTCCTCTTATTTTCCATTTTGAAAGACATTCAGTAACTCTAATATCAAAAAAGCCCAGACAAGATTGTCTGAGCATTTTTCTATATAGTCGTTTAACCAAGTTGAGTTTAGCTTTTCAAGCTATTTTTTCAACAAACCTTGTTCTTGTAGAAATTCCTTGGCTACTTGTTCTGCTGACTTGCCTTCAACACCCACTTGATAGTTAAGCTGGCTCATCTGGCTTTCAGTAATTTTACCAGCCAATTTATTGAGAACTGTTTCCAACTCTGGATGTTTCTTGAGAAGAGCTTCTTTCATCAGTGGAGCCCCTTGATAAGGTGGAAAGAGTTGCTTGTCATCTTCCAAGACCTGCAAATCATAACGCGCCAATTCCGCATCGGTCGAATAGGCATCCGTAATTTGAATATCGCCTGACTGAATTGCCTGATAGCGAAGAGCTGGCTCCATGGTCGCTACATTGAGATTGAGACCATACATTGACTGCAAGCCCTTATTTCCATCTTCACGGTCATTAAACTCAAGTGTAAAGCCTGCCTTCAATTGCCCTTCCACTTTTTTCAAATCCGAAATGGTCTTCAAGCCATATTCTTGAGCAATCTTTTTCGGAACAGCTACAGCATAGGTATTTTGATAAGACATAGGTTTGAGATAGGCTAGATGATCCTGTTTGGCAATGCCATCACGCGCCACCTGATAAACCTGATCTGGCTCATGACTCACTTTCGGTGATGGTTGAAGTAGACTTTCAGTCACCGTACCAGTAAATTCAGGATAAATGTCAATATCGCCTTTTTTCAGAGCTTCATAAAGAAAGCTTGTCTTCCCAAAATTCGGTTTAACAGTCGCAGTCATACTAGTATTTTCTTCAATCAGCAACTTATACATATTGGCTAAAATTTCTGGTTCTGGACCCAATTTCCCAGCAATAACCAAGTTTTCTTTCTCTTTTTGAGCTAAGAGGGCTGGGCTATAAGACAGACCGAGCAATATTGTCACCAAGGCAAAACCAGAAAAAATCGTCCGCAATTTTGCTTTTTCCATCACTTTTAGCAGGAAATTAAAGGCAATGGCAAGCACTGCAGAAGAAAGGGCCCCAATCAAAATCAGACTGGCATTATTACGGTCAATTCCCAAAAGGATAAAGGAACCCAGTCCCCCTGCACCAATCAAGGCAGCCAAGGTTGCCGTACCGATAATCAAGACCGCTGCCGTCCGAATCCCAGACATCATAACAGGCATAGCAAGTGGAATTTCAAACTTCTTGAGTCGCTCCCACCTAGTCATCCCAAAGGCAATCCCAGCCTCTTGCAGGTTCGGATCAATTCCTTTCAGCCCAGTGATGGTATTTTGTAAAATCGGGAAGATCGCATAAATCACTAGAGCTGTCAAAGCAGGCAAGGTTCCAATTCCCATCAAGGGGATAAAAAGTCCCAACAAGGCCAGAGACGGGATGGTCTGGAAAATCCCTGCAATCTGTAAGACCCAATCCGCCAACTTCTCATGATAGCGAAGATAAACAGCCAAAGGAATCGCAAGCAAAATAGCTAGTAACAGGGTCAAAAGTGACAACTGCAAATGTTGAGATAGAGCTGTCAACCAATCACTAAAACGATCCTGAAAAGTTGCAATTAAATTAGTCATGAACACTACCTCCAAACAAGTCTGCTACAAATTCTGTTGCAGGGGCTTTTAAAATGGTCTCGGGATTCGCTACCTGGCGAATCTCTCCATCCTGCAAGACAGCAATACGGTCTGCCAATTTCAGAGCTTCATCCGTATCATGGGTTACAAAAATCGTTGTCATCCCAAATTCTTTATGCAATTCTTTCGTCAGAATCTGCAACTGTTTTCTCGAAATAGCATCCAAGGCTGAAAAAGGTTCATCCATGAGGAGAATCTTAGGCTGACCAATCATAGCACGAACAATACCGACCCGTTGCTGTTCTCCACCAGATAATTCATTAGGAAGTCGATGTCCATACTCAGCCACTGGTAAACCAACCTTAGCCAAAAGCTCTTCTGTTTTCTGAGCAATTTCTTCCTTAGTCCAACCCTTCATCTCAGGAATCAGGGCAATATTTTCCGCGACCGTTAGATTAGGAAAGAGAGCAATGGCCTGTAAAACATAACCAGTAGAAAGACGAAGTTCACGCTCATCATAGTCTTTGATACGCTTGCCATCCATATAAATATTTCCATCAGTCGGTTCCAAGAGGCGGTTGACCATCTTGATCATGGTCGTCTTACCTGATCCAGATGGACCAACTAAAACCATAAACTCGCCATTCTCAATCCGTAAATTAACATCTCTCAAGACATCTTTTTCTGTGTAGCGTAGCGCCACATTTTTGTATTCAATCATTCTGTATCCTCAATTTAAAACTTCCCTCTATTGGTCAAGTCTTCTACCTTAGGCATGACTTCCTTATTATCCCAATGTTCCACAATTTTCCCGTTTTCTAGACGGAAGATGTCATACTGGGCATAGGCAACTCCACCAATCTGAGTCTGACCATAGCTAACCACATAGTTTCCTTGTCCTAAGAGTTGGAAAACAAAGTCAAAAGTGGTCTTTACTTATAAACAGCTAATTTGCTCCATTTTAAACCTCATTTTCCTCCTCTTTCAGATTATCCAAAATTCTTTCTTGAAAGGCTTCAAACTGACGAATTTCTTCCTCTGAAAATCCTTTGTAAAAGATCGTATCCAATTTCTGACTGACACGATACCCCACTTCTTTCTGAGACTGCCCCAACTCTGTTAAAACCAAATACTTCTTACGCTTATCTTCTCCACATGGACTAATAGCTACAAGATTTTGTTCCTCTAGTTTTTTAATCATCGTCGTCAGTGTATTGTTAGCAAGCCCAGTCGCAAGCGCAATATCTGTTGCAGTTGCACAGCCAGTTTCACTATTCCATAAAACCGCTAAAATCTTGCCCTGCTCACTCCGATAAAGAGCTTCAGGGTCTTGGCTCAGTAACTTTTGAAAAATCCGCCCATTCAACAAACGAATATGATGGGCTAGCAAATGACTATCCTTCATAACACCTCCAATTTATTTCGATATCGAAAAGAATAAAACAATTGTAACACTCATCGTTCTAACTGTCAACTATTTCGATTTGGAAATAATTTTTCCCAGTAAAAAAATCTCCTACCCAAGGTAGAAGATTTTAATCTTATAAACTTAATCCGTCATGTCCGATACCAAAGTTCGATGCTCCAACGGAATACTGCACATAACTAGTAAGAAAATGAAACCTGACTGAATCCAGAAGAGGGCCAAGTCAAAAATTCCATGTACAGCAACCACTGTAAGGAAAGACAGATAAAGACCGATAATCGGACGTTTCCCCGACTCCTGACTCATATCCATCATCAATCGAACAGGAGCAACAGAAGACAAAACTAATAAAATAGTCCCCACAACTCCGTAACTCAGAATCGTATCAATATAAAGGCTGTGAGCATGTTCATGATAAGGAGCATTTATCCGAGGATACGAGTGCATGTAGGTCAATGGCCCCTCACCCCAAAAAGGATTTTGCTTAAACAAGGCCATCCCAGCATCCCAGATAGAAATTCGTTCCTCCATAGAAGAGTCTAAAGTCCCCATCCGAACTCCCAAATCACTGGAAAAGAGGAAACTCAAGCCAATCGCAAAGACCCCAATACTAAGCCAAAAGGCCTTCCAGTTTTTAATGGTCGTAAAGAGATAAATAATGGCTCCAGCGATAATAGCAGGAAAGGCGGTTCGATTTTGAGTAAAGTTCAATCCAAAGAGATTCACAAAGCCTGCAAACACACAGAATACTTTCAACCAATTCAACTTGGTCGTTGTAAACAGATAGAAGGCAATCATGATACAGAAACAACAAATAATTCCATAATAATTAGGATTAAAGAAGGTCACTTCTGCTCTATTCTGATGCCAGACCTGCATATTGGGTGAAAGAAAAGCATAGTTGAATTTCTTCACAATTTGGAAATGCTCTAAACTCGCAAAAGCAGCTGACAATACACTACCAAATAAGACGAGCTGCAAAATCAAGCGAAAGAATTTATGTGATAAAATCGACTGATAGTGCAAAAAGAAAATAGTAAAAAGAAAAATTCCTACCGAAGCCACAACTCCCATCCAATTTTGTGCAAAAACGGATATAACAGTACTATAGCCAAGAAAAAGAAGCAGCATCGGATGCTCCCCCATTTTCTGAAGAATACTTTTCATATCCCCTGTAAAAATTAAACTGATAATATATAAACAGAATACAACTACAAAAAGATAAAAGGGTAAAAAGATACTCAGGATAATTCCCAATAAAATCAGCTCTTTACTAGACAACCCTTTCAGCTTTTCAATAAAGCCTATTGATTTCAAAATGAATCCTTTCTCTCCAAATCAATTGATTCAGATAATAGTAAGCTACCCTATATTGTACCACTTTTTTAGCAATTTGAAAACAAAGGAAACGTTTTCTAAAATAAAAACCCTATTTTATCAACCATATCAAGGCTTCAAAATGTTACTTCAATTCCGTTCTCAATTACCCGATAAGTCTGATTTTGCAAATCAATTTCTGCTACTGCTGTTACGGACTTATCTTTATTTTGACGTTTGATTACAATGCTGTGGGCTGTTGGTGTTTTAACGTCAATAGTTCCTTCTAAATCAAATGCTTCTGAACGATTACGGAAAGAAAATAGATTGAGAAGGGCCTTCACTACAGGACGTTGGACTTCTTCTGCTATTTCCTCATTGCTATAGTAATGACGATTAATATTTCGACCTTCTTTGGTTTCTTCTAATAATTCCAGGTCATTCTTTCCTGCTAGTAGACCCACATAGTAGACTTGGGGAATACCTGGGGCAAAAGCTTGAATCAGACGGGCAAGGAAATACTTGACATCATCATCTCCAAGCGCAGAATAGTAGGTTGAATTGATTTGGTAGATATCTAGATTGTTATACTCTGCACTGGAGTACTTACGTTTGACATTCGCTCCAACCTTATAGAGCTCATTTGAAGCATAGTCAATTTCTTCATCGGTCAGGATATCCTTGACATCCACCACTCCAATCCCATCATGGGTATCTAGTGTCGTAAATTGCTTCATCGGGCTCATCTTTAACCACTTGGCTAAGCGCTCTGTTCTGGAACTGTAAAGAGTATAAAGAGTCACCATTGGAAGGGCAAAATCATAAACATAGTAATCATGATCCGCTATTTTAAACTGAATAGAATAATGTTCATGAATCTCAGGTAAGAGCTCTGTCCCATACTCAGCAGCGATATCTCGGACTTTATCCAACAAATCCCAAATATCTGGTTCCACAAAGAAATCATTGGTATCCAACTTCTTCACTGCATAAGCAAAGGCGTCTAGACGAATCAAATCACACCCGTTACTTGCCAAGTGCTGAATGGTCTTACGGATAAATTCCATCGTTACTTCTTTGGTCACATCAAGATCAATCTGCTCCTCACCAAAGGTATTCCACAAATGTTCCACTGAACCATCTTCAAACACAATCTCTTGCTTTGGTGCACGATCCTTACGCTTGTAAATTAAATCCACATCAGCTTGTGTCGGACGATTTTCTGGCCAAAACTTGTCCCAGTTTAAAAAGAGAGCTTTAAATTCACTGGCTTCATGTTTTTCTTGATAGTCCTTATAATACTTAGATTGACGAGAAATATGATTAATCATAAAGTCAAACATAAGATAATATTTTTCACCTAAACGTTTAATATCCTCCCAATCACCAAAAGCTGAGTCCACTTCGTCGTAGTCAACTGGCGCAAATCCACGATCACCTGTTGACGGGAAAAATGGTAGAAGGTGAACTCCCCCAATAGCATCCCCAAAATGCTCTTCCAAATTCGTATATAGATCTTTAAGATTATTTCCAAGACTATCAGAATAGGTAATCAACATGGTTTTATTTTGAATTGGCATCATTACTCTCCTTTTTAAATCGAAGCCAAGTCTCGTATGACCTGGCTTCGTAAATAAAAAATATTTTAAAATTTTTGTTCACATTGAACTCGTATTAATATAGATTGCAAGCAACTAAGTACTACTTTCTTGTTTTCTACATAGAATTGTCAACAAGCTGAACTGTTCCTCTGTATCAGGAATTATAGACTCCCTAAGCATTTTCTTACTTCACTGCCCCGTTGCTCATTCCCGAAATAATATGTTTTTGGAAGATGAGGTAGACAATGGTTATCGTTACAATTCCCACAATATAGGATGCAAAGCTTGGCCCATAGTCATTAAAGTACTGACCTTGGTAGTTGTACTGGAAGAGAGGCAAAGTCCACATCTTGGAATCCTTATTCAGAATCAACAGTGGCAACATAAAGTCATTCCAGAACCATAGTGCATTGATAATCAAGGTTGTAGCATGCATTGGTTTCAGCATTGGAAAGATAATTCGACGGTAAGTTGTAAATCGATCAGCCCCATCAATTTCTGCAGCTTCATCTAAACTATCTGGTACACTGATTTTTATATAACCAACATACAAGAAGAGAGTTTGTGGAATAGCATAAGTTAGGTAGAGTATTACCAACCCCCACATATTTGCTAGACCGAGTTTACTCATCATAACTGTGATGGGAATCATAATCACCTGAAATGGAACAAATATCCCTAAGATCAAGAGCGAATACATAATTGCAAAGGCTTTTTTCTTGGACATATTTCGAGCAATGGAATAGGCTGCAGCTGGTATAAAGAAGGCTACTACAATCAATGATAACACCGTAATAACAGCTGAATTCCAGAAATAGCCTCCAATCCCATCCGAAACCAATCGTTCATAATTGCTTAATGTAAAAGGATTTGGCAAACCAAAAAAATGATTCATGATATCCTTGGTTGTCTTGAAGGAACTGAAAACCGTTACCAACAAAGGAACAAGTATAAGAATACCACCTACTATCAAGAGGACATATTTCCAAAACTGATTCAATTTTTCTTCTTTTTTCATGTGTAAGACTCCCCTATTAGATTTCAAATTTCTTTGATAGTTTGATTTGGATAAGAGAAACAATTCCAATAATTAAGAATAAAATCAAGGCAATTGCATTCGCATATCCATATTGATTACTCTTGAAGGCATAGTTGTAGACTAAAAGGCCAAGAGACGTTGTAGCATTATTTGGACCACCACTCGTCAAGGCAAAAATTTGGTCAAAGGCTGTCAAACCGGACTTAAGAGCTAGGATAAAAACCATAGAAATCGTTGGTAGCAAATATGGTAATTCAATCTTCCAAAAAGTTTGTTTGCTTGTTGCACCATCAATTGATGCCGCCTCCAAAATATCACTTGGAATACTCTGAAGACCAGCAAGAAAGAGAATAATTGGCATTGCTACTCCTTGCCATAGAAGAACAAAAATAGTTGCCACTACCGCTCCAATTGGTGTTCCTAATAGACTTTCTTGTAAAAAACTAATCCCTAAAATTTTTCCAATCGTTGGAAGACCATAGTTGAAGAATTGTTTAAAAATCAAGGATACTGTCAAACCAGATAAAACAGCCGGGAAAAAGAACCAAGCTCTAAAGAAGGTCTGCCCCTTCATCTTAGAATTTAAGGCTCGTGCCACAACCATCCCAATCGTAATCTCTCCAATAATCAATGCCAGAGTTAAAATCAAAGTAAAGGCTATGGCTGTGAAGAATTTCCCATCAATCATTAGCAATTTGTAGTTGTTCAAACCAACAAATTTATAATTATAGGTCAATCCAGTCCAGTTAGTCAAACTATAGAAAGCACCTTGCACCATCGGAAAGTAAAAGAAGATAGCTTGTAAAGCAAGCGGGATGAGCAAAAATGTCCAACCCCAGTATTTATTTAAAAATTTTCGAATAGCCATATCATCTTAACTCCTATTCTAGTCCAAATCTGCCTTCATTGGATTAAAGAAAGCATTGAGATTGTTTGCCATATTTTTCAGATTTTTATCCATCAGGTAACCTGTACTTAGATTAAAAAAGTCTTCTTCAGAGTTCCAGCGTTGGCCCAACCAAACATAATGTTTATCCGTAAAGGCCAGTTTAGAAATCTCTGCAAGCGCTGAATCTTCTTTTTCCTGTATGCCTTTCACCGCAACTGGTGATCCATCTACATCATAATATGACTGCATAGCTTTTGGACTAGTCATATAGCTGATAAATTCTTCGGTTTCTTTAGGATGTTTGCTAGTAGCTGAAGTTGATAATGCCATGTCCCCTGCACCAACAGTGACTTCTTTTCCTGCTTCTTCTCCTGGGAAGGCAAACATCCCCACCTCAAATTTTGGATCCTGTTGATTAATTGCCGCTAACGCCCACGATCCTTGTGGCATCATAAAAGCTTTTTCATTCGAGAATGCTACCACCGCATCATTATAAGAGGCACCACGCCATCCATCTTGAGCATTATCTGCCAACAAATCTAGTCGTTCTGCATCTGCTTTTAAAATAGCATCATCTACAGAAATAGCATTTGGTTTTGAAAAGCGAAGATAGTTATTAGCTGCGTCTCCACTGCCTGTAATGGTAATGAGAGAAAGTTGGTGATAACCGTTTAATGTCCATCCTTCATTGCCTGCAACTGCAAACGGAGAATTCCCACTATCTTTTATCTTTTTAACAATCTCTTGAAACTCTTTAAAAGTCTTCGGTTCCTCAAGTCCTAATTCTTTAAACTTTGTTTTATTGTAATAGATTCCATAAAGGTTAGCAGTTAAAGGAACACTATAAATCTTATTATTGATTGCATACTTTTCTGCATAGTCATTCTTAATGTTCTCAAGATAAGATTTCCCTGTCATATCTGTAAAGTAACCTGCTTTTGCCCACTCCTGAAAATCCATATTTTGAGGATAGATATTAACAATATCTGGAACATCTCCTGATAAAATCCGAGTCTTCAGAACAATGCCAGCTGCCGGAACAGTCGTCAGTTTTACATCAATAGTAGGATGATCCTTTTCAAAATTATCTACAATTTTTTGCAAAGTATCCGCCATTTCGGTCTTCTGGTTAAAAAATTCAATCGTTACCTTTCCATCAGTCGATTGATTATTCTGACCACAAGCTGCTAGACCTAGTAAACTAGCCCCAGCGACTAAAAGAAAACCTGCTTTCTTATACCATTTCATTGGAAAGCCTCCTTTATAAATTTATACACCTTTATTATAGTCTTCTAAAAATATACTGTCTACTCAAAAAATCTCCTTGGGATAAAATAACAGTTAAACCCGCATACATTAGTTCTGCACCTGAGTAAACTTCGCCATTTTCCTGTAATTCATATAGTCCCTCTTCATCCAAATCTTTTAACTTTAAAGTTGTTTCCATAGTCTCTACAACTGATAAAACGCGAACGTAGGTTACAATCGTTTGATTTTTGTAATTAAATTGTAGAGCTGCTTCATTGGATGCAGTATCAGTATTAATTAGTCTATACTGTTGTCCTAACTGAACTACTGGTCGTAATTCTTTATACAAGTTCACCTGATTAGCAATCTCAGCTTTCTCTTCAGCTGATAAACTTGTCAAATCAAGCTCAAATCCCAAATTTCCCATCATTGCTACATGACCACGTGTTTCTAATGGTGTCGTTCTCCCCATCTGATGATTCGGTACTGCTGACACATGAGCCCCCATAGAAATTGTTGGATAGAGATAGGATGAACCGTATTGAATTGGTAAACGTGCAATAGCATCAGTATTATCACTAGCCCAGACTTGTGGGAAATAGCGCATCATACCAAGATCATTTCGTCCACCGCCACCAGAGCAGGACTCAAAGAGAATATGGCTGTGTTTCTCTGTTAGATAAGAAACGAGTTCATAAAGCCCAAGCATATACTGATGAGATTGCATCTTTGTCTCTAGATAGTTCGAACCATTCCCCAGATTAGTCATATTACGATTCATATCCCATTTAATGTAATCAATCTCATGATAAGATAGGAGTTGATCTAAGACATTTTTCAAGTATTCTACTACCTGAGGATTGGCAAGATTAAGTACTAATTGATTTCTAGAATAGGTATGCTCATATCCTGAAACCTGAATAGCCCAGTCAGGATGTTTACGATACAAATCACTATCTACAGAAATCATCTCAGGTTCTAACCAAAGCCCAAACTGCAAACCTCTGTCGTGGATAGCTGAAATCAGACTTTCAAGACTTCCACCCAGTTTTTTCTCATTAACAACCCAATCACCTAAAGCACGATTATCATCAAAACGATTGCCAAACCAACCATCATCTAATACAAAAAGCTCAATTCCAACTTTCTTAGCTTCATCAGCTAGCTCTAACAGCTTTTCTCTCTGAAAGTCAAAGTAAGTAGCTTCCCAGTTATTGATTAGAATTGGACGTTCTTTTTTAGAAAATTTACTTGGCATAATGTGCTTCAGTACAAAATTCTGACTTTCATGACTAACACCAGTTAATCCCTTATCTGAATAGGTCACTAAAGCTACCGGTGTTTCAAAGTATTCCTCAGGGTCTAACTTCCAAGAAAAGTTTTCCGGATTAATCCCAATAGCCAGCCGAACTTCATTCAATTGATTTTTTTGAACAAAAGCTTCAAAGTTTCCACTATACATTAGTTGAATAGCAAACACATTCCCAGCATCCTCTGTGACTCCTTGATCACATAGTAAAAGAACTGGTGTTTGAGCATGCCCAGAAGCTCCACGGTTCGAACTAATCGAAAAGATTCCTTGTTCTACCTGTTGACGTCTGACAGTCTTTTCACGAGCATAAGCACCCTGAAGAGTTACGATTTCGTAAGCTGCAGTAGGGAAATCAGCCATAAAAGAAAAATCTTTATGAATGACAACTTCCTGATTACTATTATTCTCTAATTTACTGTAGCTAGCAATTGTCGAATCATTATTAAAAGCAGTATAATACAAATTCAGACTAAGTTGAGCCTTAGAATCTTCTAACACTAAGACAAGAGTTTCTATATCATCCATGCTATGTGGAGAAGGTAAGCCCTGTGGACCATTCTGACCTTTTAAAATTTTTGCTTCTACAAATCGAAAGTCTGTTACTTCAGTTACACTATGCTGAATCTGTATAGTTGGTTTCCTAAAATCTCCTAAGCCATGTTGTCCAAAAATTTGACGTTGAGTATCTAAACTAAAGGTTCGATTAGTAGCTGTTGGATTTCCTGAAAAGGCATGGTCTCGTTCATAAACACTATTGGAACCTTTATAGTTCTTAATAGTCTTTCCTAAATGTTTCAAAAGTAAGTAACCATTTCGATTTTCAATAATCAAACTTAGATTTTTACTCTCAACATAAAATAGATTATTCTCTATCCTAACTCCCATTTACTTCACCTCATCACTTTATTGACTATATTTTATCATCTGAAATCGCTTTCTAAAATAGAAAAATGTCTCAAGAATATGGTAAAATGTTAGGTAGGAGGTAGCACATGCTAGTTTTTTCAGAATACCAGACTGGAACAATTGACCTTTCCCTAAGCTTTTATGGATATGAGGAATGCACACCTAGTTACTCTTTTGGTCCAGCAATTCGAGATACATACGTCCTGCATTACATTACCAAAGGACAAGGAACATTTCATTACAAGGGTAAAATTGTTGATTTAAAAGAGGGAGATTTCTTTCTATTAAAACCAGAGGAACTAACCTTTTATCAAGCAGATAGTAAAGAACCCTGGGCCTACTACTGGTTAGGAATCACTGGAGGGAAAGCTCCTGATTATTTTGCTCTTTCTCAAATTTCTGATCAATCCTATCTCATCCAATCTGAAACTTGTCATACCCAGACCACTGCAAAACTCATCTCAGACATTGTCCGCTTCGCTCAGATTACCAAATCAAATGAATTAGCTCAACTCCATATCATGGGACAACTCCATGAACTGATGTTTCATCTGGGAACTATTGCTCCCAATCAGAAAAAAAAGAATATTTCATCAACCCACCAACTCTATCTTGAATGCAAAAGATTAATTGATAGCCACTATCCCCAATCAATTACAATTCAAGATTTAGCAAAAGAACTATCCGTTCACAGAAGCTACTTATCAAGCGTATTCAAAGAATTTAACTCCTTATCCCCCAAAGAATACCTACTATACGTTCGAATGTATCGAGCTAAACAACTTCTCGAAAATACCCAAGAGTCCATCAAGGTAATTGCATACTCAGTAGGCTTTTCAGATCCACTACATTTTTCTAAAGCTTATAAACAATACTTTAACCAGACTCCAAGTCAAACAAGAAAAGAATATTCTCAACACCAACTAGTGAGAAAGGAAACACTATGAAATCCTACCAAGCCGTCTACCAAATTCTAGCTAAAGAAAGCGATTATATCAGCGGAGAAAAGATTGCAGAAGAACTATCCCTCAGTCGAACATCGATTTGGAAAGCCATCAAGCGTCTAGAACAAGAAGGCATTGAAATTGATAGTATCAAAAACAAAGGCTATAAGCTGGTGAATGGGGATCTTATTCTTCCGGAACTTCTAGAACAAAATCTTCCAATTAAAATCAGTTTTAAACCTGAAACAAGATCAACACAACTCGATGCAAAAGAAGCAATTGATTTAGGACATGAAGCAAACACTCTCTATCTAGCTTCCTATCAAACAGCTGGTCGAGGTCGTTTCCAACGTTCTTTCTACTCCCCACAAGGTGGCATTTATATGACACTCCATCTTAAACCAAATCTTCCTTACGACAAATTACCGTCCTACACACTACTTGTAGCTGGAGCTGTCTACAAAGCCATTAAGAACCTAACTTTAATAGATGTCGACATAAAATGGGTCAATGATATCTACCTAAACAATCATAAAATTGGAGGAATCCTCACTGAAGCAATGACCTCTGTAGAAACTGGCTTAGTCACAGATATCATTATTGGAGTAGGAATCAATTTTGCTATCAAAGACTTCCCTCAAGAATTAAAAGAAAAAGCTGCTAGTTTATTTAAAGTACCAGCACCTATAACAAGAAATGAATTAATCATTGAAATATGGCGTGTTTTCTTCGAAACACCAGCAGAAGAGCTATTATACTTATACAAAAAACAGTCATTTGTTCTAGGAAAAGAAGTGACTTTTAAACTAGATCAGAAAGACTACAAGGGATTTGCTAAAGATATCTCAGAAAATGGCAAACTTTTAGTTCAATGTGATAACGGAAAAGAAATCTGGCTCAATAGCGGAGAAATTTCACTCAAGAGTTGGAAGTAATAATAAACTAGCACAACCATAAAATCAACAATATATAAAAATTTAGTATTTCTTCAGCCCTATACAGTTGACAAAGAGCGCAAAAAAACTTCAGATAAGTAATCCAATTAAGTTTTACAAATCTGAAGTTTTTATTCTACTATTCTCTTAAAAATACAAAAAAAGAGTTATAAACTCTAAATAAAACGGAGAATAAGGGATTCGAACCCTTGCGCCAGTTACCCGACCTAACGATTTAGCAAACCGTCCTCTTCAGCCTCTTGAGTAATTCTCCTATTAATGGGCACGAGTGGACTCGAACCACCGACCTCACGCTTATCAGGCGTGCGCTCTAACCACCTGAGCTACGCGCCCAAGTTAAAAACTTGGTAATTTGAACAAAGTTCAAAGCGGGTGACGAGAATCGAACTCGCGACAACAGCTTGGAAGGCTGTAGTTTTACCACTAAACTACACCCGCATATATACTATTAATAAAAATGGCGCGAGACGGAATCGAACCGCCGACACATGGAGCTTCAATCCATTGCTCTACCAACT
>NZ_JVGV01000013.1:0-72265 GCF_001076775.1 Streptococcus pseudopneumoniae | reverse complement strand
TACAGAAACAGGCGACGTCTTCGTTAAGAATAACGGCAACTGGGAAAAAGAAGGCAACATCAAGGGACCTAAGGGTGACAAAGGTGAACGTGGAGAAGATGGTAAGACTCCAGAAGTAACTGTAACTCCAGGTAAAGATGGTCATAGTACCGACATTACATTCACTGTTCCAGGTAAAGATCCAGTTACAGTAAATGTTAAGAACGGAGAAAATGGTCTGAACGGTAAAACTCCAAAAGTTGATTTGCTTCGTGTCGAAGGACAAAACGGAAATCCATCTCATACAATTGTGACATTCTATACTGATGAAAACAATGATGGTAAGTACACTCCAGGAACTGATGAACTTCTAGGTTCTGAAATGATTAAAGATGGTGCTAAAGGTGCGGACGGACGTGATGGTAAATCATTGCTTACTGTCAAAGATGGTAAAGAAACTAAAGTTTACCAAGAAGATCCAGCACATCCAGGTCAACCATTGAACCCTGAAAAACCTCTTGCAGTTATTAAAGATGGAGTGGACGGTGTCTCTCCAACAGTAACAGCTGTTCGTAAGGATGAAGAAGGTCATAAGGGTGTAGAAATCACGGTGGATAACCATGATGGTTCACAACCAACTACAGTCTTTGTTCAAGATGGTGCTAAGGGAGAAACTGGTGCAACCGGTCAGGATGGACAAACTCCTACAATCACTACTCAACGTGGACAAGATGGCCAAAGCACTGTTGTAACTATCACAACACCAGGTAAAGATCCAGTAACCTTTACAGTGAAAGATGGTAAAAATGGTAGAGATGGACGTACACCAACTATTGACTTAAATGCATTGGTGGAAGCAGTTAGAAGAGGTGCTGGATCAACTTCTAATTCACAACCTTCTGGAACATCAAGAAGTGCAAGAAATAGAAGAGCATTACCAGATGAAGATAGAAGTGCAACTGAGTCATCAGGAACAGTACAACCAACAACTACAGATGCAACAGATTCACAACCAGTAAATGGTACTCGTATTACAGCATACTATGATAATAATGGTAACGGTAAATACGATCCAGGTGTGGATGAATTAATTGGTACAAGTGATATCTTGAATGGTACAAATGGACGTAATGGTACAGATGGAGCTTCTGGTACAGACGGACGTAACGGTGCTGAATTACTAAGTGGAGCTACTGCACCAACTGCTAAGGATGGTAAAGACGGTGATACTTATATCGACGCAAATACAGGTGATGTTTACAAGAAAGAAAATGGTTCTTGGAACAAGATTGGTAATATCCGTGGACCTCAAGGAGTAGCCGGTGAAAAAGGCGACAAAGGTGAAAAAGGTGAAAAAGGTGAAAAAGGTGAAAACGGAGCTAATGGAGCAGACGGTAAATCACCAGTTGTAAATGTAACGGACAATGGAGATGGAACACACTCTATTACTGTTAGAAACCCTGATGGTTCTGAATCAACAACTAAAGTTAAAGATGGTAAAGACGGTAAAACTGCCAATATCACTACAACAGAAAATCCAGATGGAAGCCACACAATTACTGTAACAAATCCAGATGGAACAACTAAAGAAACAGTTGTTAAAAACGGTAAAGACGGTAAGACTCCAAAAGTTGAAGTAACGGATAACGGAGACGGAACTCATACTGTTAAAGTTACGGATGGAGACGGCAATGTTACCAACGCTATCATCAAAGATGGTAAAGATGGTAAAGCTGCAACAGCAACAACTACTGAAAATCCAGATGGAAGCCATACAGTAACAATTACTAACCCAGACGGAACTAAGAATAAGTTTGTTGTTAAGAATGGTCGTGACGGTGTTGACGGACGTACTCCAACCGCATCTGTTCGAGATAATGGAGACGGAAGTCATACAATCGTTATTACAAATCCAGAAGGTGTGACAACTGAAACCACAGTTCGTGATGGTAAATCACCAAAAGTTACTATTACTGATGAACAAAATGGAACTCACAAAATCTCAGTTCTAAATGGTGACGGCACAACTACTGAAACAATCATTAAAGATGGTAAATCACCAGTAGCGACTGTTACTGACAACCATGATGGTACTTACACAATTCGTGTAGAAAACGGTAATGGTACTGTTTCTGAAACCACAGTTCGTGACGGTAAATCACCAACTGCTAAGGTTGTGGATAACGGAGATGGAACTCACACTATCACAGTTGTGAACTCAGACGGTACAACTACAACAACAACAGTTCGTGATGGTAAAGAACCAAAACTTGAAGTGATTGATAACAACAATGGTTCACACACTATTAAAGTGACAGGTGCTGATGGTAAAGAAACTACAACTACAATCTTTGATGGTAAATCACCAAAAGCGAACATCGTTGATAACGGAGACGGAACTCACACATTAACAATCGTAGATTCTGATGGTCGTGAATACAAATCTATTATCAAAGATGGTAAAGACGGCAAAGATGGCGTTTCACCAACTGTAACTGTTAAAAATAATAACGATGGAACTCACGTTGTAACAATCACTAATCCTGATGGAAGTAAGACAGAAATGGTGATTAAAGACGGTAAAGATGGTAAATCACCAAAAGTTTCTGTTGAAGATAATGGTGATGGTAGTCATACAATCACAATCATCAATTCTGATGGAACTGTGACAAAAACAGTTATTAAAGATGGCAAAGATGGTAGAGATGGACGTGATGGTCGAGACGGCAAAGACGGAAAATGTGGATGCCAAGACAAACCAGTAACACCATCAAATGACAAACCAGTTCCTCCAACACGTAATGTGCCAGAAGGACCAACGTTTGCAATGCCAGAACCACCAGTTCATGAATTGCCAGAATTCAACGGTGGTGTGCCAGGAATGCCAGAAGTTCATGAATTGCCAGAATTTAACGGTGGAGTACCAGGTATGCCTGAAGTTACTGAAGTACCAGAATTAGATATGCCAACAGTACCAGCACAACCAACACCAAGTGTACCGGTTAAACCTGTGCCAGCACAACCAACACCAAATGTACCGACACCAGAAGTGCCAGTACAACCAACTCCAGTTGTTCCAACACCAGAAGTACCGGTTAAACCAGTACCAGCGGTTCCAGAACAACCAGTAGTACCAACACCGGCTCAACCAGCAACTCCAGTAAATGCTAACCCAGTAGTATCAACTACAGTTAAAGAAAACCATGGGGACAAATTACCAGAAACTGGAAGCCAATCTGATTATATCTCTGTTCTTCTAGGTAGCGGTATTCTATTGAGCCTATATGTAGGTCGAAGAAAAGAAGATTAATCAGCCAAAAGCAGTCACTAATTTCTCGAAAGAAGATGATAGGTGATAGATTTTGAATGAAAGAATATTCTTAGAATGATTTTCCATGATGGAAAAGACTGCTAAAAACCTTGAGTGGTAACGCTCAAGGTTTTTTTGGATGGCTGATGTTTGTCTGAAAATCTTGATTGAGTCTAAAAATGCCACCCTATTAGGTGGCGATAATTGATTTAGACTTTTAAAAATTCTTTATTTTTTACTGAACTGCTGCGAGCAAGTCTTGAGCTTGTTTTTCAAGTGAGTTTAGGACTGTTTCTTCAAGAATCAATTTTCCGTCTGCCCAGGCAGAGTCATTAACACGTGCAGCAGTGAAATCACCAACGACTTGTGTACGGATAAATGGCAAGAGGTCTTTGTAGATAGCGAAGAGTTGATCGTGACCTGCATTGGCTACAGATGATACTGTGACAAACTTGTCTTGAAGGGCAGAAGCGCCACGTGTATCAGACAAGTCAAGGGCACGAGATAGCCAGTCAAGCAAGTTTTTCACTGTACCAGGGATAGAGAAGTTGTAGACTGGAGAGAAGATCCAGATAGCATCCGCAGCGAGAACCTCTTCACGAGCAGCAGCTACAGCTGGATGAGTTGGAACTTCCAAATCTTGGCTGAAAAGAGGAAGGGCTGAATAATCAAGATAGCTAACTTCTGCTTTACCAGCAAGTGCTTTCTCAGCTTCGAGGGCCATTTGGTGGTTGAAAGAACCTTGACGTAGTGATCCGACGATAAATAATACTTTTTTAGACATAATGTGTCTCCTTTTGCTTAAAATTTCGAGAACCCTCTTGTTGTTATAAAATATATTACAACAAAACAAAAGGACTTGCAAGAGATTTGCTCAGAGTTTATTTGAAAATTATAAAATTGCTGAAACTCTAGTCAGTTGCCACTGGAAAAGTAAGAACTGTTTTTTGGATTTTAGTTTTCTTTGATTTTATAGGAGTATTCCAATATTCTCTTGTAATATAATGACATAAGTGCTAAAATAAACAAGAAAACTAGCAATAGAAACCACAGAACAGCTATTTTCCGGTATCATTTCATAAATCATTAAAGGAACAATAATGGCATTGAAGAATGCTTCTAAAAGGGGTGGAGATCATGTAAGGCAAAGATTAACAAGTGACGGACAAAAGAAATAATAATACACTTGTTAAGGAGAAAAGATGTTAATAAGAAATTATCGGAAAAATATTGGCCTGATGGCCGGAGTTGAGTTTTTTGCATTTCTAGGGATTACCAGTTTTTGGATTCTCTTTCTCAGTCAAAACGGAATGTCTCTTTGGCAGATTGGATTTCTGGAGAGTATTTTTCATACGACCAGTCTTCTCTGTGAAATTCCATCTGGTATGTTAGCTGACCGCTATTCCTATAAGACCAACCTTTATTTAAGTCGTATAGCAGGGATTGTGTCTTCTATTCTCATGTTGGCTGGGCAGGGAAATTTTTGGATTTATGCACTAGCTATGGCGATAAATGCCTTGTCTTATAATTTTGATTCAGGAACAAGCGCAGCAATGGTCTATGACTCGGCTGTAGAGGCTGGACTAAAAGAACGCTATCTATCCATTTCAAGTTTCATGTCAGGAGTAGCAGAAGGAACTCGGTCTTTGGGGACAGTGTTGGCGGGATTTTTTGTCCATGGTCAATTGCACCTGACCTACTATATCATGATTGCCACTTCTATCATAGTTCTTGTCTTGATTTGGATGCTGAAAGAACCTAGTGTCAAGCTAGAAAAAGCTGATAGTGTGACGATGAAACAGATTATTTGGACTGTTAGGGATGAGTTGGAGCGAAATCCCATGCTTTTCAACTGGATGATTTTATCTCAGATTGTCGGAACACTTATGTGCATGTTTTATTTTTACTATCAAAATCAGTTACCGGATTTAAGTAGCTGGCAAATTTCAGCAGTTATGCTACTTGGTAGTCTCCTGAATATCCTTGCAGTCTATCTAGCGAGTAAGATTGGAAAGAAATATGCTGCCTT
Organism: Streptococcus pseudopneumoniae; assembly: GCF_001076775.1. Taxonomy (GTDB): domain Bacteria; phylum Bacillota; class Bacilli; order Lactobacillales; family Streptococcaceae; genus Streptococcus; species Streptococcus pseudopneumoniae_G. The sequence goes on along the minus strand of NZ_JVGV01000013.1, from coordinate 66,947 downwards.
GAAGATTTTCCCTCTTCTCGTCCTGCTGACTGGAGTCACCTATATGCTGTCCTACTTTAGAACACCTCTAATCTATATTTTGATTTATTTGATTAGTAATGCTCTATATGCTCTTTTTCAGCCGATTTTTGACAATGATTTGCAAGAGCGCCTTCCAAGTGAAGTAAGGGCAACCATGCTGAGTGTCTACTCTATGATGTTTAGCCTAAGTATGATTGTATTCTTCCCACTGACAGGGTGGTTGATTGACCATTTAGGCTTTGTAGTAGCATTTCTTTATCTAGGATTCTTTTTAGTCATGATTAGCCTTCTACTGCCTGTATTTTTAGGAAAAATGGCTAAAAGAATAGATAATAAAATAATACCATAGATTAAAAGAACTTCTAAAAACTTGAGTGCCAAGCTCAGGTTTTTTAATAGGTTGATTTTGGAGCTGTCTTTAATTTTCTTGCTCGGTTTTAGCTAAGAAAAATCTGTTTTGTTTGAAGGAAGAAATAATATAGGTTTGTTCTTGCATTCACTTGTAATAAAGCCCAATAGATGGTAAAATAGACGAGTGAAAAAAAGACAAAACAAAGCAAAAAATAATCTACTGTGGCAGTATGGTCTAGGGATGACGATTTTGTTTGTGGTTATCAGTGCTTCCTTTCTGTATCTGGTTTCTCTCGGCATGAAACCCTATCAAACAGCTAAAAGTGAAGGAGAAAAATTAGCTCAGCAGTATGCAGGATTAGAGCAGGCTGATCAGGTTGACTTATACAATGGCTTGGAATCCTATTATAGCGTTCTTGGTCATAATAAAAAACAAGAAGCACTTGCTGTCCTGATTGGAAAAGATGACCATAAGATTTACGTTTATCAGCTAAATCAAGGTGTTTCACAAGAAAAAGCAGAAGCTGTTTCGAAGGAAAAAGGAGCTGGCGAGATTGACAAGATTACCTTTGGCCGTTATCAAGATAAGCCAATCTGGGAAGTCAAGTCAGGCTCTGATTTTTATCTAGTAGATTTTGAAACAGGAGCATTGGTCAATAAGGAGGGCCTATGAAACTATCCAACCGTGTTTTAGAAATGGAAGAAAGTGTCACTTTAGCTAGTGATGCGAGAGCAAAAAAATTAAAAGCTCAAGGTAAGGATGTCCTTTTCTTGACCTTGGGACAACCAGATTTTCACACTCCTGAAAATATTCAGGATGCAGCAGTTAAAGCTATTCGAGAAGGACAGGCTTCCTTCTATACAGTAGCTTCAGGTCTACCAGAATTAAAAGCTGCAGTGAATACCTACTTCGAGCGTTACTATGGCTATTCTGTCGCAAGTAATGAGGTTACCTTTGCCACAGGTGCCAAGTTCTCCCTCTATACTTTCTTTATGGCTGTAATCAATCCTTTAGATGAGGTTATTATTCCAACTCCATACTGGGTTAGTTATGGAGATCAGGTCAAGATGGCAGAAGGGATTCCAGTCTTTGTTCAAGCTAAAGAAGACAATGATTTTAAAGTCACGGTGGATCAACTAGAACTAGTTAGGACAGATAAGACAAAGGTTTTGGTTCTCAATTCACCATCTAATCCGACTGGTATGATCTATACTCGTGAAGAATTACTAGCTATCGGAAATTGGGCAGTTGAGCATGACATTCTGATTTTAGCAGATGATATTTATGGTCGTTTGGTCTATAACGGGAATGAGTTCGTACCAATCTCTAGTCTATCAGAAGTCATTCGCAAGCAAACCATTGTCATTAACGGTGTATCAAAAGCTTATGCCATGACAGGTTGGCGGGTAGGTTATGCAGTGGGTGATCCAGAAATCATTGCTGCTATGAGCAAATTGACAGGTCAAACAACTTCTAACCTAACTGCTGTTTCACAATATGCAACCATCGAAGCCCTAACTGGACCGCAAGATTCTGTTGATATCATGCGTCAGGCTTTTGAGGAGCGTCTCAATACCATTTATCCGCTATTATGTGAGGTTCCTGGTTTTGAAGTCGTTAAGCCACAAGGAGCCTTCTATCTCTTCCCAAATGTTAAAAAAGCCATGGAGATGAAAGGTTATACAGATGTGACTGACTTTACAACAGCTATTCTTGAGGAAGTTGGTTTGGCACTCATAACAGGAGCTGGCTTTGGAGCGCCAGAAAATGTCCGCCTCAGCTATGCGACAGACCTAGACACGCTTAAAGAAGCAGTTAAACGCTTGAAAGCATTTATGGAAAAATAAAAGAAAAAGAAAAGGAAAAATAATGACAAAACGTGTAACGATTATTGATGTAAAAGACTATGTTGGTCAAGAAGTGACGATTGGTGCTTGGGTTGCCAACAAATCAGGAAAAGGAAAAATCGCTTTTTTGCAATTGCGTGATGGAACAGCCTTCTTCCAAGGTGTAGCCTTTAAACCAAACTTTTTAGAAAAATTTGGTGAAGAAGTGGGACTTGAGAAGTTTGATATCATCAAACGCTTGAGCCAAGAAACTTCTGTCTACGTGACAGGAATTGTCAAAGAAGACGAACGTTCTAAGTTTGGCTATGAGTTGGATATCACAGACATCGAAGTAATCGGTGAATCTCAAGACTACCCAATCACACCAAAAGAACACGGAACAGACTTCTTGATGGACAACCGTCACTTGTGGCTTCGTTCTCGTAAGCAAGTGGCCGTGATGCAAATCCGTAACGCGATCATCTACGCAACGTATGAGTTCTTTGACAAGAACGGTTTCATGAAGTTTGATAGCCCAATTCTTTCAGGAAATGCAGCGGAAGACTCAACTGAACTCTTTGAAACGGACTACTTCGGAACTCCAGCCTACTTGAGCCAATCAGGGCAGCTTTACCTAGAAGCAGGTGCTATAGCCCTTGGTCGTGTCTTTGACTTTGGTCCAGTATTCCGTGCTGAAAAATCAAAAACACGCCGTCACTTGACTGAGTTCTGGATGATGGACGCAGAGTACTCATACTTGACACATAATGAGTCACTTGACTTGCAAGAAGCTTATGTGAAAGCTCTTCTTCAAGGTGTTCTTGACCGTGCGCCTCAAGCCTTGGAAACTTTGGAACGTGATACAGAACTCTTGAAACGCTACATTTCAGAGCCATTCAAACGTATCACTTACGATCAAGCCATTGACCTCTTGCAAGAGCATGAGAATGATGAAGATGCTGACTACGAACATCTTGAGCATGGTGATGACTTTGGTTCACCACATGAAACTTGGATTTCAAACCACTTTGGTGTGCCAACATTTGTCATGAACTATCCAGCAGCCATCAAGGCCTTCTACATGAAACCAGTTCCTGGAAATCCAGAGCGCGTGCTTTGTGCAGACTTGCTTGCTCCAGAAGGCTATGGAGAAATTATCGGTGGTTCTATGCGTGAGGAAGACTACGATGCCCTTGTCGCAAAAATGGATGAACTTGGCATGGATCGTACTGAGTATGAATTCTACCTTGACCTTCGTAAATACGGTACAGTTCCACACGGAGGATTTGGTATCGGTATCGAGCGTATGGTAACCTTCGCAGCAGGAACAAAACACATCCGTGAAGCTATTCCATTCCCACGTATGTTGCATCGTATTAAACCTTAAAAATAAAATAAAAAGTTATTATGAAAAAAAGAAGGAGGATTCCTTCTTTTTTTGAATTTTGGGTACAAAAATAATATATAAAAATACGAACATAAAGCTCTTTTTGATTGACAATATTCTGGGAAATATGATAAAATCGGACTAGCGGATATTGTGTTGAGACTAGTTTAAGACTTCGTTCTTAAGCAGGAAAGGAAGTGAATATTAAACGTTTTAACATTATTCCAGTTTAATAACATATAAATAAAAAAGGAGAAACCATGTATTCAAGAATGGAAAAAAATCACGGACAAAAAGTGCAGCGCTTTTCAATCCGTAAGTATAGTTTTGGTGCAGCATCAGTAGCTGTAGCAGCTTACATGATGTTCGGTGGAGCAGCAACTGTTCAGGCGGATGCTCAAGTTACACCAAAGACGGCATCTGATTCACAAACAGTCCCAGATGCAAGTAATCAAGCAGATTCAACCATGCCTCTAGCTTCGACTGAAACTGCTACACCAACAGCTGAGCAACCATCAACACCAGCGCCTGCAGCAACGCAACCAACAGCACCGACTGAAACACCAAAAGCCGAAGAAGCTCTAGCACCAGCTTCAAAGGTTGACACAAGCAAGTTGGAAGCAGCTATTGCTCGTTTAGAAGCAGCTTTAGAAAAAGCAGCATCAACTGAAAAAACAGCTTCAGCAATTGAGTCTGCAAAAGCAGAATTAGCAAGCGCAAAAGCTGTAGCCGCAAATGAAGCTGCAACAAAAGAAGAGGTGGCAAAAGCTACATCAGCAGTAAACGGTAATGCATTCGTATTAGAAAGTATGCCGAAAGCAAAAGCAGAGAAGAAAGAAGAAAAAGAAAATAAAAACCAAGATTCACGTAATGGAAAAGCGATTCCTGGACAAGGTGAAAGTGGGTTTAGAGATGGATCTGCAGCAGCGACAGGATATAAAAATGATATTAATACTGTAAATACTGAATTAAAAGCTGCAATTGATAAAGTAAAAGTAGAAATTACAAAAGAAGAAGCTTTAGGTGAAGGTAAAACAAACAAAGAAAAACTAGATGTTTTACGTGCTATTGTAGCAAAAGCTGAAGAAGAAAAAACAAAAGCTACGACAGCAGTAGCAAAAGCTGATGCTACAGAACAAGAACTTCAAGCTGCATTAACAGAAGCAAAACAAGAAAAAGATAGATTAAACTACTATCTAACTAATGCAGAAAACTGGGGAGCACCAATTAACAATAATAGAGCTGGTTATGGTAATAACCCAGCAAACGGTGTTTTTGAAAGCATGAGTAACGGATTTGGTGAAGTTGATTTCTCTGGTCCTAAAGTAGAATCAAAAAGTAAAACTATTGAAGATCAAGTAAATAATCTTCAAAGTGAAAAACATTACGGTAAAGTAACTTACAATTGGAAGACTAAAAAAATCACTGCAGCAGAAGCTGAAGCAGGTGCATTAAACGGTTGGAAAATTGGTGGAACAAAAGACTATGTAAATGCTGTTAAGCCAGAAGCACCAACAGATTATACTGTTGCTGGTGATCGAACAGAAGCGCCAAAACCAGCGAAAGCTTATGATGACAATGGTAAACATGATGCTTCAACTGCTACTCAAAACCAACCAAATGCAGATGGTAAGTTCTTAGGTGGTGCGATTACTCTAGATGGAATGAAAAATGACGATAGAGGAAATGTTAAAGATAGAGATTACTATCTTGAATTAGGAAGTAAAGGTGTTACTTTATCTAAAGAATATGATGTAAACCCTAATTCTGAATTATTCTTCAATATGGTTTACAATGGAGCATATGGTAAAGCTGCACTTTCAAGTCAAGGTGAAGAATTAAGTGTAGAAATTACAGATGCTTACACAGGTAAGAAAATTGCTTCTATTCCAATGAGAGATGGAAGCACTCCAACGGAAGCTACAGGAAGACCAGCAGGATCAAATGAAGGAACACCTTCTGATAGTTGGAATAATATTGCAAGAATTTATCATGTTCCAGAAGGAACAAGTAAAGTTAAAGTTACCATCAAAGCAAAAGATGATGGTGATTTTAAAGGTGTTCAAGATGGATTCATTATCGGTGGTGTAGGAATTGCTACTGGTCCTGGTATGCAATTAACTACAAATGTTACTAGTGAAGGTAAGAGTGGAGAGTACGGATTTACAAAAGATAAATTATATAAACGTTCTCAAGAAGGTAAATTAAACCTTGAATTGAAAAACGTTGGTGGTGTTGAAAATACATTCCCTTACGGTGGTACATTTAACATTAAAGTACAAATTCCAAAAGGTGTTAAATTAGGTACAGTTGATACTACAAATTACAAAAAATTAGATCTATCTAAAGCAAATGGTGAATCTATTTGGACTGATCAAGGATACTTAACAAATGTTCGTTATGATGAAGCGACTAATACATTAAGTATGGATGTGAATGCAGTTCAATATGGTAAGAACAACCTAAAAGCCGCAGGGGAAACATCAAGAAAATTCTCAATTCCATTTACGACTGAAGATGATTATGTAGGAGATGCTACATTTAAAGTTACAGGAACAGGTGGAATGGGTACTCAAGATGCTCAAGGAAATAGAATTTACCCATGGTTATGGACTGGAGATAAAGGACCTTACGCTTATGATGGAAACTACAAAGCTAATGGATTAAGATGGTCAGATGATCCAGATTACTACTATAATAGAACAATCTATATTGATGCTCGTAAACCTAAATCAGCTACAGTTGAAGAAGTCCACACAGATAGTATTGTAGGAGATTCTGATGCGAAAAATCAAGATAAATACTTATTAGTAAATACAGGTGATGCACCAGGTTCATTAACTCCGTCAGATGACGAAATTAAAGCTAATCTTAAAAAAGTAGCTGATAATAATGGAGTTACTTTATCAGATGAAGAAATAGCTAAAAGAATTGCTGAAATTAAAAAAGCATTACAAATTGAAAATGAAATTGGTAAGAAAATCGAAATCACATTACCAAATAATGATGTTTTAGAATTAGAGAAAAAAGATGATGGTTGGTATCAAGGAGATACTAAAGTAGAAACAACGCCTGAAGGTAAATTAAAAGTAAGTCTTAAAGATGTTAGTCTTCATACACATGAAGGTAATGATAAGATTGCTGTAACTTCAGTTTCACCAGTAGGAAATGTTTCTGAGCCAAGTTATGCAAACATTGTCAACGAAGCTCCAACAGTAGCAGTTGAGAAAAAAGATTTATACGTTTATAAAACTAAAGAAGCTGATAAATGGAACAATGAGAAGGTTCTAGAAAAAGCGAAACCATCAGCAACTGACTTAGAAGATGATCGTGACGGAGTTGATTCTACTAAACCATCAATTGCAGTAAGTGATGCAGGTAACCTAGATACAACTAAAGTTGGTGATTACACTGTAAAAGTTCAATCAACGGATAGTGAAGGTAAGAAATCTACAGAAGCAGAAGTAACTGTTCACGTATTAGACTTAATTACAGTAGACCCAACAGTAACAACTGATCCAACAAATCCAAGTACAACAGCTCCAGTATCTCCAAAAACAGCAGATACACCTGTAAAAGATGGAGATGAAAATCTTGGTAAATATCCAGCAGGATTGACACGTAATGACTTAGTTAAAGAAGTAACACGTACAATTAAGTATCTAAAAGAAGAAGATGCTGATAAGGCTGATGCAACTCCTTTATATGCTGAAAAAGTACAAAAAGTAACATACAAACGTACAGCAACTGTAAACCCACAAACAGGAGATGTAACTTACTCTGATTGGCAAGTTTACAATGAAGCTGATAAATTAACAGATGCTACAGCTGATGGAACAAAAGGTAAATTCAATGCTGTTGATTCACCAGTAGTAGCAAACTACTTATTAGTAAATGCTACAGATAAAACAGTAGCTGCAGAAGTTGCACCAGTTCCTGGAGAAAATGGTACAGTAGATCCTGTAGTTAAAAAAGTTCTTTATAAAGAAATTGGTTCATTTACACCTGAGTATCCAGCTGGTAAGAAACCACAAGATGCACCAGATACAATTAAATATCCTAACAATCCAAATGATCCAACAAAACCTGGTGATTTCAGTAAGGTAGTTATTCCTTATGTAGATGGATATGTTCCAACATATAATGGAGTAGAATTAACACCAGTTGATCCTGCAGATCCATCTAAAGGATACAAAGTTCCAGACAACTTTGACCCAACTGATAAATTCGGTAAAACTCCAATTCAATATGCACCTGGAATTCAAAAAGCTACAGTTAAATTTGTTTCTGTAGATAAAGATGGTAAAGAAACACCATTAGATGAGAAATTCAATATTAATGATCTTTCAGGTAAAGCAGGAACAAAAATTCCAGAAGACAAAATTCAAGCTCGTCTTGATGTGTTAAAATCAATGGGTTATGAAGTGAATGATAATCCGTTTGCTAAACCTGACGCTGAAAAACCAACATTTGATACAACTGCAGATACTGATACTGAAATCAGTCAAAACTTTGTTGTTAAATTAACTCCAAAAGTTTCAACACCAACTCCTGTTTATGTCGTAGAAGGTGATAAGCCAACAACAGACAAACTTAAAGATGCGGTTACTACAAAAGGAAATGATAAAACTGTAGATGAATCTAAGATTCCTGAAACAAAAGGAAAAGTTGGAGATGATACATTAACTGTACCAGTAACAGTAACATACGGTTCAGGTGATAATAAACGTGAAGAAACAGTAAATGTACCAGTGAAAGTTGTTAAAGGATATCCACAATTAGTAGCAGTAAGTGAGGATAAGAAACAACCTTCTCCAGAAGATAATATTGATACTTCAGACTATCCAGATGACGCAACATATGAATACAAAGAAGAAGTAGATACAACAGCACCTGGAGATAAGAAAGTAACAGTAGTTGTTAAACAAGGGGATAAAGTACTAGTAGAAGTACCAGCAACAGTACGTGTAGTAGATAGCAAACCACAATTTGTTGTTGCAGATCCTAAGAAACCACAACCGGATGTTAAAGCAAGCATTACTCCAGATGAATATCCAACAGGAACTGAATTTGAATATAAAGAACCAGTTGATACAACAACAGCAGGTGAAAAAGAAGTAACAGTTGTAGCTAAATTAGATGGAAAAACAATTGTAGAAGTACCAGCTAAAGTAATGGTAGTAGATCCTAAGACACAATATGTGTTTGAAGACCCTGCAAAATCACAACCATCAGCTGATGAAAGTATCGATCCTGACCAATATCCAGAAGGAACTAAATTTACTTATAAAGATGGTGAAGTAGATACAACAACACCAGGAGATAAGAAAGTAACAGTAGTAGCTAAAGATGGCGAAGACAAACTTGTAGAAGTACCTGCAGTAGTTAAAGTATTACCATTAGTGAAACCTGAAGGATTAACAGTTCTTAAAGGAAGCGAAAACTTAGAAGCTGCAGTTAAAGCTAAAGCTGAAGAAGTAGTAGCTGCATTACCAAAAGATAAACTTCCTGAAGGTGTAACTGTAAAAGTTAAAGAAGTGAAAGCAGGAACTACACCAACAACAGCTGAAGTAACTGAAACAGGAAAACCAAAACCTGCGACAGTTGTTGTTGAATATACTGATGATAAAGGAAACGTTATTGGAACAAAAGAAGTAGAAGTACCAGTAACAGTAGTAGGATCAACTCCAAAATCAGTAGTAGTATTCGAAGGTGATAAACCAACTAAAGCTAAAGATGCCGTAACACCAGGACAAGGTGGAACAGTTGGAGAACCAACAACATTACCAGAAACAGCTGGAAAAGCAGGAGCTACAGATGTAACAGTAGAAGTACCAGTAACTTATGACAATGGAAAAGTAACTGAAAAAGTAAAAGTACCAGTTACAGTATTACCAGTAGCAAAAGCGGACGTAACAGTAACTAAAGGAACAACTCCAGAAAAACTGAAAGAATTAGCAAAAGCTAAAGCTGATGAAGCAATTAAAGCAAAAGACTTTACAGATAAATTACCAAAAGATGCGAAAGTAACTGTAGGTGATGTAACAAAAGCTATTGAAGACAAAGTAACAGCTAAAAAAGGAACTGGAGTAACAACAGTAGAAGTACCAGTAACATACACAGTTGATGGAAAAGACTATACAACTACAATTCCAGTAACAGTCAATGTTAAAGGTTCAGATGTTAAACCAGTCTACGTTGTAGAAGGTGACCAACCAAAAGCTGATGATGTAAACAAAGCAATCACTCCTGATACAGATGGAACTAAAACACCTGTCACTGATGAAGATATCAACAAAGCTATCCCAACAACAGAAGGTAAAGTTGGAGCTAATGATGTTAAAGTAACAGCGAAAGTTACTTATAAAGATGGTGGAGAAGAAGTTGTAACAGTACCAGTAACAGTATTGCCAAAAGTTTCTCCAAAAGGTGTCGTCGTACCGAAAGATACTGATAAAGGTACACTTGAAAAAGCTGTTGCTGATAAAGTAAAAGAATCAGCTGAAAATACCAAAGGTTTACCAGAAGGTGTAACAGTAACGGTTAAAGAAACTCCATTAACAACTCCAGGAACAGAAACAGCGGGTGAAAAAGACTCTGTAACTGTAACAGTTGAGTATAAAGATAAAGATGGAAACATTATTGCTACTAAAGAAGTTAAAGTACCAGTAATCGTAACACCAAAAGTAACTCCGGTGGTAGTGGAAGTTGGAACTCCAGTCACAGCAGAAGATGTTAAGAAACATGTTGACCTACCAAAAGATTGGGAAATTACAAATGTTGGAGAAATTCCAGCGACAACAACACCAGGTGAAAAACCAACGGTGCCAGTAGAAGTGAAATTACCAAATGGAAAAACAATTACAGTACAAGTGCCAGTAATTGTAACACCAAAAGTAACTCCAGTAGTAGTAGAAGTAGGAACTCCAGTCACAGCAGAAGATGTTAAAAAACATGTTGACTTACCAGAAGGATGGGAAATCACAAAAGTTGGAGAAATTCCAGCGACAACAACACCAGGTGAAAAACCAACGGTGCCAGTAGAAGTGAAATTACCAAATGGAAAAACAGTTACAGTAAAAGTACCAGTAATCGTAACACCAAAAGTAACTCCAATCGAAGTAGAAGTAGGAACACCTATTACTAAAGATGATGTTAAGAAACATATCGAACTTCCTAAAGAAGAAGGATGGGAAATCATCGAAGAGAACTGGGTAATTCCAACAACAGAAACAGCTGGGAAAAAACCAGGAGTTAAGGTTAAGGTGAAATTACCAACAGGAGAAATAGTTGAGTTAGAAGTACCAGTAACAGTAACTCCAAAACGTGGTTCTGAGTCACAACCAAACAATGGTGGTGGGAATGGTGGTAACAACTACAGACCAACTCCTACTCCACAAAATGTTCCGTCAAGACCAACTGCTCCTGATCAACCTGTAACTCCTACGGAACCAGGACAGCCAGCAACACCAAATCAAACTCAACCAGTGGCACCAGCTCAAGCAGATGCAACAGTAGCAACTGATACAACTGCTAAACCAGCAACACCTAAATATGTTGAAGGTCAAAAAGAATTGCCTAACACTGGTACAGAAGATCATGCTAGCCTAGCAGCACTTGGACTTCTTGGAGTATTGAGTGGATTTGGTCTTGTGGCACGCAAGAAAAAAGAAGACTAAAAACTTATAGTTTTTGAGAAGATGATTCGTCATCTTCTTTTTTTATTTCGGTGTTTTTACTTGCGTAAAAAAAAGTTTTTTAGTATAATAGTTTATTGTGAGCGAACCTCACTTACCCCTTGCAAAGTCTTGGGGTCATTAGACCAAAAGGAGGAACATATCAATGGCTAAATACGAAATTCTTTATATCATTCGTCCAAACATTGAAGAAGAAGCTAAAAACGCTTTGGTAGCACGTTTTGACTCTATTTTGACTGACAACGGTGCAACTGTTGTTGAATCAAAATCTTGGGAAAAACGCCGTCTTGCATACGAAATCAAAGATTTCCGTGAAGGACTTTACCACATCGTTAACGTTGAAGCAAACGACGATGCAGCTCTTAAAGAGTTTGACCGTCTTTCAAAAATCAACGCTGACATTCTTCGTCACATGATCGTCAAAACTGACGCGTAAGAAGGTAAACTATGATTAACAATGTTGTACTTGTAGGGCGTATGACACGTGACGCTGAGTTGCGTTATACCCCATCAAATGTAGCAGTTGCGACTTTTACTCTTGCAGTAAACCGTACATTTAAGAGTCAAAATGGCGAACGTGAGGCTGATTTTATCAATGTCGTTATGTGGCGCCAACAGGCTGAAAACCTTGCTAACTGGGCTAAAAAAGGCTCACTTATCGGGGTGACAGGTCGTATCCAGACTCGTAGTTACGATAATCAGCAAGGACAACGTGTCTACGTGACAGAGGTCGTGGCTGAGAATTTCCAAATGTTGGAAAGCCGTAGTGTGCGTGAGGGTCATACAGGTGGAGCTTACTCTGCACCAACTGCAAACTATTCAGCACCTACAAATTCAGTACCAGACTTTTCACGTGATGAAAATCCATTTGGAGCAACAAATCCATTGGATATTTCAGATGATGATTTACCATTCTAATGGACAACTAAAATTATAAAGGAGAAAAAACATGGCTCAACAACGTCGTGGCGGATTCAAACGCCGTAAAAAAGTTGATTACATCGCAGCAAACAAAATTGAATATGTTGATTACAAAGATACTGAGCTTCTTAGCCGTTTCGTTTCAGAACGTGGGAAAATCCTTCCTCGTCGTGTAACAGGAACTTCAGCTAAAAACCAACGTAAAGTAACAACAGCTATCAAACGCGCTCGCGTAATGGCTTTGATGCCTTTCGTAAACGAAGATTAAAGAAAAGACCCGGTTGGGTCTTTTTTTCACGAGATAGTTTTTTTCTGACCTTGGCGTGCTATAATGGTAATAGAAAGAATACAGGTGGGTAAGTCAAAGATGAATTGCACGATTAGAAATATGATTAAGTCTGATATTGAATCCTTATCTCATGGATTTATGAATCAAGGTTGGCCTGGTAGAGAGGAAATTTTGGCTAGATATTTTCTGGAACAGGAAAGTGGGGAGAGAGAAGTCTTAGTTGCAGAGATTGATGGTGCTGTAGCGGGTTACGTTACCATTTTGCCCTCTGCTAAACATGGTCCTTTTGCAGAAGTCTATCCAGAATTATCAGATTTTAATGTGTTTGAGCCTTTTCGAAATCAAGGGATTGGGAATCAATTGCTAGAAGAAGCAGAAAAACGAGTCAAGTTTGTTTCGAGTAAGATCACTCTTGGTGTAGGTTTGCACTTGGGGTATGGTCCTGCCCAGAGATTGTATATCAAACGAGGCTATATTCCAGATGGGACAGGTGTCTGGTATCGAAATCAACCCTTGGAAATGAATGCAACTAGCCAAAATAATGATGATTTGGTTTTGTATCTAGTAAAGGAATTCGGATAAGAGACAAGGATTTTATTGGGGATGTGGGATTTCTCTACTTTATGGTATAATGGAAAGAGTTAGATTGAAAGAGGTAGTGAGATGGATGCCAAATTAAGATACAAGGCAAAGAAGATCAAGATTGTCTTTTTTGATATTGATGATACATTGCGGAATTCAAAGACAGGTTTTATTCCAGCTTCAATCCCAACTGTTTTTAAGCAATTACGTGAGAAAGGAATTTTGACAGGTATTGCTTCTGGACGAGGGATTTTTGGTGTCGTTCCGGAGATTCGTGAGCTCAAGCCTGACTTTTTTGTGACCTTAAATGGAGCCTATATCGAAGATAAAAAAGGTCAGGTTATTTATCAACATAAGATTGAGAAGTCAGATGTTGAGGAGTATATCTCTTGGGCCAAGCAAGAGGGAATTGAGTATGGTTTGGTTGGGAGTCATGATGCCAAGTTGTCGACTCGCACCAATATGATTAGTGAGGCTATCAATCCAATTTATCCAGATTTAGATGTAGATCCTGATTTTCATGAAAAAGAAGATATCTATCAGATGTGGACTTTTGAAGATAAAGGAGATGACTTGCACTTGCCTGACAGTCTCTCTGATAAACTTCGCATGGTTCGTTGGCATCAACATTCGTCTGATATTGTGCCGATTTCAGGCTCCAAAGCGACGGGTGTGGAAAAGGTTGTGGAACATCTTGGCTTGAAACCAGAGAACGTCATGGTCTTTGGAGATGGGCTCAATGACTTGGAACTCTTTGATTATGCTGGAATCAGCGTTGCAATGGGAATTTCTCATGATAAGATCAAAGAAAAAGCAGATTATATTACAAAAACATTAGAAGAAGATGGCATTTTTGATGCCTTAGAAGGATTTGGTATGGTAGAAAAAGAATTGCATTTCCCACAAGTAGATATTGAAACAGTAGAAGGTCCTATCGCGACTATTAAGACCAATCACGGAGACTTGCGTATTAAGCTCTTCCCTGAACATGCTCCTAAAACAGTAGCTAACTTTGTTTCTCTTTCTAAAGATGGCTACTATGATGGTGTCATTTTCCACCGTATTATCAAGGACTTTATGATCCAAGGTGGAGACCCAACTGGAACTGGTATGGGTGGCGAGTCAATCTACGGCGAATCATTTGAGGATGAATTCTCAGAAGAACTTTACAATGTCCGTGGTGCCCTTTCCATGGCCAATGCTGGTCCAAATACCAACGGCAGCCAATTCTTTATCGTGCAAAATCAACACCTGCCTTATTCTAAGAAAGAAATTGCTCGTGGTGGTTGGCCAGAACCGATTGCGGAAATCTATGCCAACCAAGGTGGCACTCCTCATCTAGACCGCCGTCACACGGTTTTTGGTCAGTTAGCTGATAAAGCTTCTTACGCTGTCTTAGATGCCATTGCTGCTGTTGAGACAGGAGCTATGGATAAGCCAGTTGAAGATGTTGTGATTGAAACAATTGAAATCGAGGACTAAGATGAAAATCGGTGATAAGCTAAAGGGGCGTATTACAGGGATTCAGCCCTACGGTGCCTTTGTTGAGCTAGAGACGGGTGATACAGGGCTGATTCACATTTCAGAGATTCGGACAGGCTTTATTGAAAATATCCAAGAAGCCTTGAAAGTCGATGAAGAGGTTCAAGTGCAAGTAGTGGATTTAGATGAATTTACAGGGAAAGCTAGTCTTTCTATCCGTACTTTAGAGGAAGAAAAGCACCAGTTTCCGAGACGGCGACGCTTTTCAAGCGACCGTTTTAACTACGGCTTCGCTCCTCTCAAACGAATGATGCCAATTTGGACCAAGGAAGCCCTTCAACATTTGAAGAAGCAGAAGAATTAGTTAGAAATCTATATTCTTTGTAATGTTAATATAAATTTGCTATAATAGGACCATGGAAGAAGAACAATTATTAAAATCAGGAGAGCGCATTAACCAGCTCTTTTCGACAGATATTAAAATCATTCAAAATAGAGAGGTTTTTAGCTATTCGGTGGATAGTGTTCTCTTGTCACGTTTTCCACGTTTTCCTAAAAAGGGCTTGATAGTGGATTTTTGTGCTGGTAATGGAGCGGTGGGGCTATTTGCTAGCACTCGTACTCAGGCACAGATTTTGGCTGTTGAGATTCAGGAGCGTTTGGCGGATATGGCTGAACGCTCTGTCCGTTTGAATGGTTTAGAAGAGCAGATGGAGGTCATCTGTGATGATTTGAAAAATATGCCTGCTTACATCCAGGGAAGTAAGGTGGATATGATTTTGTGTAATCCACCCTATTTCAAGGTGGATCCTCATTCCAACTTGAACGAGAGTGAACATTATCTCTTGGCGCGCCACGAAATCACGACCAATTTGCAGGAAATCTGTCGTAGTGCCCAGAGTATTCTCAAGTCTAATGGGCGTTTGGCCATGGTTCATCGTCCTGATCGCCTCTTGGATATCCTGGACATG
The DNA here is from genome assembly GCF_001076775.1 of Streptococcus pseudopneumoniae. Lineage (GTDB taxonomy): Bacteria > Bacillota > Bacilli > Lactobacillales > Streptococcaceae > Streptococcus > Streptococcus pseudopneumoniae_G. The sequence continues at coordinate 51,419 of NZ_JVGV01000013.1, read as the reverse complement.
TTGCAACGGCACAATCTAGCGCCTAAGCGCCTGCAGTTTGTTTATCCAAAAAGAGAAAAGGAAGCCAATATGCTTTTGATTGAGGCTATCAAGGATGGTTCAACAAGTGGCTTTAAGGTCTTACCACCTCTCATTGTTCACAATGATGATGGCTCTTATACGCCTGAACTTGAAGAGATTTATTATGGATCATAAGGCTTATATGTACGTACTGGAGTGTCGTGACGGATCCTACTATACAGGCTATACGACTGATGTGATGAGACGCCTCGCTGTCCACAATAGTGGGAAGGGAGCCAAATACACACGAGCACGCTTGCCAGTCAAACTTATCTATGCTCAAGGTTTTGCCAGTAAGGAAGAAGCCATGTCAGCTGAAGCCCTTCTCAAGCGTAAGAAGAGGCCGCAGAAGGAAAGATTTTTATCTGAAAACCAAGAAAAAAATTTAATCAGTTATTTTGAAGAGTAGAGGGGAGTTCTTTGACTCCTCTTACTTTTGTCAAAAATTGAAAAAAATGCTACAATAAAGAGAATAAAGAAACGAGGTATTATCATGTCTAAGATTCTAGTATTTGGTCACCAAAATCCAGATTCAGATGCCATCGGGTCATCTGTAGCCTTTGCTTATCTTGCAAAAGAAGCTTATGGCTTGGATACAGAAGCGGTAGCTCTTGGGACTCCAAATGAAGAAACAGCTTTTGTTTTGAACTATTTTGGTGTGGAAGCACCGCGCGTGATCACATCTGCTAAAGCAGAAGGTGCAGAACAAGTCATCTTAACAGACCACAATGAATTCCAACAATCAGTTTCAGATATTGCTGAAGTTGAAGTTTATGGTGTTGTGGACCACCACCGTGTGGCTAACTTTGAAACTGCCAGCCCACTTTACATGCGTTTGGAACCAGTTGGATCAGCATCATCTATCGTTTACCGCATGTTCAAAGAGCATGGCGTAGCTGTTCCAAAAGAAATTGCAGGTTTGATGCTTTCAGGTTTGATTTCAGATACCCTTCTTTTGAAATCTCCAACAACACACCCATCTGATAAGGTGATTGCGCCTGAATTGGCTGAATTGGCTGGTGTGAACTTGGAAGAATACGGTCTTGCTATGCTCAAGGCTGGTACAAACTTGGCAAGCAAATCTGCTGAAGAATTGATTGATATCGATGCTAAGACATTTGAACTCAACGGAAACAATGTTCGTGTGGCTCAAGTGAACACAGTTGATATTGCTGAAGTCTTGGAACGCCAAGCTGAAATCGAAGCAGCCATCCAAGCCGCAAATGCAGCTAACGGCTACTCTGACTTTGTCTTGATGATTACAGACATCGTCAACTCAAACTCAGAAATTTTGGCTCTTGGTGCTAATATGGACAAGGTAGAAGCAGCTTTCAACTTCAAACTTGAAAACAACCACGCTTTCCTTCCAGGTGCTGTTTCACGTAAGAAACAAGTGGTACCACAATTGACTGAAAGCTTTAATGCATAATCATAGATGGGAAAGCCCATTGTTAAAAAGGAGTTTCGGCTCCTTTTTTGCTAGGAGAGAAGTATGTTAGAAAATGGCGATTTGATTTTTGTAAAAGATGATTCGGATATAGGACAGGCCATCCAGGAATCTACTGGTCACTATAGCCATGTAGCCATCTTTTTAGACGAGAAGGTCTATCATTCTAGTGGGAAAGCTGGTGTTGTTTGTCAGGAACCAAGATATTTCTTCGAATCAGATTGTCTGTACGATATCTATAGCTATCCAAAGATAGATATTCAAAAGGTAAAGAAAAGAGCAGTCCAGCATCTGGGAGCTTCTTATAATTTTTCTTTTTATCCAGATGGAGATGGTTATTACTGTTCCCAGTTCATTACTGAACTACTTCCTATTTTTGAGCCCATTTCCATGAAGTTTGGTGATGATATACAGGAAATCAGTGATTTCTGGAGAGAATATTATCGAGATTTGGGGCTTCCTGTACCTCTGAATCAGTCTGGCACTAACCCGAGTCAATTAGCAGCATCACCACTTTTAGTTTGTAAAGAAAGGAATCTTCATGATTCAGATTTTTAATCCATCTCGCTTGACGCGACAATCATTCTTTAGAGATTTGGTAGACTATCTTGATCAGCATGACGATGTTATCCTCCGTGAAATCAAGGCTCAGTTTCCAGAGGTCGCAGTTGACAAGCTCTTGGAGGAATACATTAAAGCGGGTTTGATTTTGAGAGAAAACAAACGCTATTATCTCAATCTTCCCTTTCTAGAATCTACAGAATCTCTTGAACTAGACCAAGAAATCTTTGTGAGAGATGATAGTCCAATCTATCAAGAAATCCTGGAGAAAGATTTTAAGACAGAATTGCGCAATCAAACCAATGCAGCTATTTTAGAAGAGCACACCGATTTTGCAAGAGAAAAGATGACCTTGTCTAATTACTTTTACAAGGTCAAACACCAGTATCCGCTTACAAATGAACAGCAGAGACTGTATGAAATTTTAGGGGACGTAAATCCTGAGTATGCCCTCAAGTATATGACAACCTTTTTGCTCAAGTTCCTCAAAAAAGATCAACTCATGCAGAAACGCAGAGATATTTTCGTTGATAGCCTAGTCTTATTAGGTTACATCGTTCAAAATGAAGATGGAAAATATGAGTTGACTGTCGAATTTGATAAAGAAAAACTCATCTTTATAAAATAATAGAAGAAGACTAGGAAATTTCCTAGCCTTCTTTAAATTTACTATAGATAACGTTCTGCGATAGCTGCATCTCCAGGGTAGTCTTCCTTCTTGCCTTGGACGATTTGGTAGCAATCCGCTCCTTTACCAGCGATAATTACAGCATCCAGTTCTTGACTTGTAACAGCCATAGCAGTCTTGATGGCTTGCTCACGGTCAGCAATCTTTTCAACGGAATGACTGATATAGCTACTGATTTCATCTGCAATGGCCATCGGATCTTCGTAGTTTGGATCATCAGCTGTTAGAAAGACTTGAATTTCAGGATGTTGATTGAGGAGAAGTCCAAAGTCCTTGCGACGGCTTTCTCCCTTGTTTCCAGTTGAGCCAAGCACTAGAGCAATCTTTCCAGTTTGATGTGCTTCAACAACTGAGATTAGTTTTTTAAGACTGTCACCATTGTGGGCGTAGTCAATGAAAACTTTTGCGCCATTTTTCTGTGTGAGAACTTCCATGCGACCAGGGACGCGAGTAGACGCAATCCCTTTTTTGATATCTTCAAGACTAGCACCTAGACGAAGGCAGGCAAGTCCTGCAGCGACTGCATTTTCTTGGTTGAAGTGCCCAATCAACTGGATGTCATAATCTCCAGCTAATTTACCGATTGCTGAGAAGCTAAAGGCTTTGGAGTTTTCGATTTGGTTACTTGACTGGTTACCGTAGAAGTCATGCTCTTGGTTCTCAACTTGTTCTTTCAGAACAGAGAAGTGGTCCATATCGCTATTAATGACAACTGCTCTGCTATTTTTCATCAAGAGACGCTTGTGATAAAAATAATCTTCAAAGGTCGGATGCTCAATAGGACCAATATGGTCAGGACTAATGTTGAGGAAGACACCGACATCAAAGGTTAGACCATAGACACGTTTGACCAGATAGGCCTGACTGGATACTTCCATGATGAGGTGGGTACGGTCATTTTGCACAGCCTGATTCATCATATCAAAGAGATCAATACTCTCAGGGGTTGTTAATGCAGACTTAAAGAAAGTCTTGCCATCTAGAGTTGTGTTCATGGTCGAGAGCATAGCAGGTCGATGCCCTTGAGATAAGATGTTATAAGCGAAATAGGCTGCTGTTGTTTTACCCTTAGTACCAGTAAAGGCAAGGAGTTTGAGTTTTTCCTGTGGATTTCCATAAAATTCCATAGCTACCAAACTCATGGCTTTCTTGATATCGCTGACGATAATAGCAGGAATACCAACTTCATAGTCTTCTTCAGCCACATACCAACCGAGGCCTTGAGAGATGGCAGAAATCAGAAATTCCTTTTTAAAGGCAGCACCCTTGACGAAAAAGAGGCTCTTCTCTTTGGCCTTGCGGCTATCATAGCAGATGGTGTCAAAAACAACTTTGCTGTAGTTGTAGAGATAATGTCCTTGGTCGATAATCTCACGGAAGAGACCATCTTTCTTTAAAATATCTAATACGGTTTCAATCTTAATCATACTTTCTATTGTAAACCGAAAGTCCTAAATTTACAAGTGACAAGGAAAAGTTTATAATGGAAGATGAGGAATTTTTCCTAGTGATTAAAATTAAATGAGGAATCTATGTCTAACGAAAACAATCACCAGCAGGCCCAGATGTTACGGGGGACTGCTTGGCTAACGGCTAGTAACTTTATCAGTCGTCTACTCGGTGCCATTTATATCATCCCTTGGTATATCTGGATGGGGTCTTATGCGGCTACAGCAAATGGTCTCTTTACTATGGGCTACAATATCTATGCCTGGTTCTTGCTGATTTCAACAGCGGGTATTCCAGTTGCGGTTGCCAAGCAAGTGGCCAAGTATAATACCATGCGAGAAGAAGAGCATAGCTTTGCCCTGATTCGGAGCTTTTTAGGCTTTATGACGGGATTAGGTCTTATTTTTGCACTAGTCTTGTATGTCTTTGCTCCATGGCTAGCAGACTTGTCGGGTGTAGGGAAAGACCTGATCCCAATCATGCAGAGCTTGGCTTGGGCGGTCTTGATTTTCCCATCTATGAGTGTTATCCGAGGTTTCTTCCAAGGGATGAATAACCTGAAACCTTATGCCATGAGCCAAATCGCTGAGCAGGTCATTCGTGTTATCTGGATGCTTTTAGCTACCTTTATCATTATGAAGATTGGTTCAGGAGATTATCTAGCAGCGGTTACCCAATCCACCTTTGCTGCCTTTGTCGGCATGGTAGCTAGTTTTGCAGTTTTGATCTATTTCCTTGCCAAAGAAGGATTACTTAAAAGAGTCCTTGAAACAGGAGATAAGATAAACAGCAAGCGTCTTTTGGTCGACACCATTAAGGAAGCCATTCCTTTTATCTTGACAGGGTCTGCTATCCAGCTTTTCCAAATCTTGGACCAAAATACCTTTATCAATAGCATGAAGTGGTTTACAAACTATAGTAATGAAGACTTAATTGTCATGTTTTCTTATTTCTCTGCCAATCCTAATAAAATCACTATGATTTTGATTTCGGTTGGAGTTTCGATTGGGAGTGTCGGTTTGCCACTTTTGACTGAAAACTATGTTAAGGGGGACTTGAAGGCAGCTTCTCGTCTAGTTCAGGACAGCATCACCATGCTTTTCCTATTCTTGCTACCAGCAACGGTTGGAGTAGTCATGGTAGGAGAACCTCTCTATACTGTCTTCTATGGTAAGCCAGATAGTTTGGCTATGGGATTGTTTGTCTTTGCAGTTTTGCAGTCTACTATTTTAGGCTTGTACATGGTTTTGTCTCCAATGCTTCAAGCCATGTTCCGCAACCGCAAGGCCGTTCTCTATTTTATCTATGGTTCCATTGCCAAGCTGGTCTTACAACTGCCAACCATTGCTCTCTTTCACAGTTATGGACCTTTGATTTCCACAACCATCGGCCTTATTATTCCTAATGTTTTGATGTATCGGGACATTTGCAAGGTAACTGGTGTTAAGCGCAAGGTGATTTTGAAACGAACCATTTTAATCAGTTTGTTAACTCTTTTCATGTTTCTTGTAGTTGGGACATTGCAGTGGATTTTAGGATTTGTCTTCCAACCAAGTGGACGTTTGTGGAGTTTCCTATATGTAGCTCTTGTCGGTGCCATGGGGGGAGGAGTTTACGGATTCTTGAGTCTTCGTACCCGTTTATTGGATAAGGTGATTGGACAAGCCCAAGCTAATCGCTTACGAGCAAAATTAAGAATTTCTCAATAATTTTTTTATAAATAAAAGGGATAATTTGAACATTTCTATCATGAAATGCTTGAATTATTCTCTTTTTTATTAATTTGTATTATATTTTTTATAATTTGTAGATAGTAATTTAATTTTTCTTAAATTTTACTTAAAAAACTATTGACTAAATAAAACCTGTAATGTATAATAAGACAAATATTTAAATCAGGAGGTTCTGGAAATGAAAAAGTCTAAGGCCAAGTATGCAACGCTTGCAGGTGTCGTGTTAAGTGCAGGTATTTTGTTAAGTGCCTGTGGAAATTCTAGCACAGGGTCAAAAACATACAATTATGTTTATTCAAGTGATCCATCTAGTTTGAACTATCTAGCAGAAAACCGTTCAACAACTACTGATATTGTGACCAACCTGGTAGATGGTCTCATGGAAAATGACCAATATGGGAACTATGTCCCATCCTTGGCTGAGGATTGGAGTGTTTCTAAGGACGGTTTGACCTATACCTACAAACTGCGGAAAGATGCTAAATGGTATACTGCAGATGGAGATGAATATGCTCCTGTAACTGCCCAAGATTTTGTCACTGGTTTGAAATATGCGGCTGATAAAAAATCAGAAGCCTTGTACTTAGTGCAAGAATCCGTTGCAGGTTTAGATGACTATATCACTGGTAAAACAAGCGACTTTTCAACTGTCGGAGTCAAGGCTCTTGATGACCAAACCGTTCAATATACCTTGGCACGACCAGAACCTTACTGGAACTCAAAAACAACCTCAACTATTCTCTTCCCAGTCAATGCGGATTTCTTGAAATCAAAAGGGGATGATTTTGGGAAGGTAGATCCATCTAGCATTTTGTACAATGGACCTTTCTTGATGAAATCCTTTGTTTCAAAATCGGTCATCGAATACAAGAAAAATCCTAACTACTGGGATGCTAAAAATGTCTTTGTAGATGATGTGAAATTGACTTATTTTGATGGTAGTGACCAAGATGCGTTAGCACGTAATTTTACCGAAGGTGTTTATAGCTATGCTCGTCTCTATCCAAACAGTTCAAGCTTTGAAGGGATTAAAGAAAAGAATAAGGACAATATCATCTATAGCATGCAAGATGCTACTTCTTACTTCTTAAACTTCAATTTAGATAGAAAATCTTATAAATTCACTTCCAAGACAAGTGATGCTGAAAAGAAATCGACTCAAGAAGCAGTTCTGAATAAAAACTTCCGTCAAGCCATTAATTTTGCCTATGACCGTACAGCTTACGGGGCCCAATCTCAAGGAGAAGAGGGAGCAACTAAGATTTTGCGTAACCTCGTCGTTCCTCCAAACTTCGTAAGTATCAACGGAAAAGACTTTGGTGAAGTAGTAGCCTCTAAGATGGTTAACTACGGTAAGGAATGGCAAGGAATCAACTTTGCGGACGCCCAGGATCCATACTACAATCCAGAAAAAGCTAAAGCTAAATTTGCTGAAGCTAAGAAAGAACTCCAAGCCAAAGGAGTCCAATTCCCTATACACTTAGATAAAACTATAGATTTGGCTAATAAGGCTGAAATTCAAGGAATCAATTCCATGAAGCAATCAATAGAATCTGTCTTAGGTGCAGATAATGTTGTGATTGATGTTCATCAACTTTCTACAGAGGACTATGATAGTTCAGGTTATCTTGCTCAAACTGCAGCTCAGAAAGATTATGATCTTTACAATGGTGGTTGGACTGCAGACTATCAAGATCCTTCAACCTATCTTGACGTCTTTAACGTTAATTCTGGTGGTTTGATGCAAAATCTAGGTATAGAGCCAGGTGAAGCCAATGACAAGGCTAAGGCTGTTGGGCTGGATGTCTACACTCAAATGTTGGAAGAAGCTAATAAGGAGCAAGATCCAGCTAAACGTTATGAAAAATATGCGGATGCCCAAGCTTGGTTGGTGGATAGCTCTCTAGCAATTCCAAATGTTTCACTTGGTGGAACACCAACATTGAGAAAAATCGTTCCTTTCTCAACACCATATTCATTGGCTGGTAATAAAGGGGTTGAATCATATAAATACCTCAAATTACAAGATAAGACAGTTACAAAAGACGAATATGAAAAAGCCAAAGAAAAATGGTTGAAAGAAAAAGAAGAATCCAATAAAAAAGCCCAAGAAGAATTGGCAAAACATGTCAAATAAGGATTTTTCAAGAAAAACGATGGTTTCGAAAGAAGCTGTCGTTTTTTAATAGAATGATGGCAAATTTGGAAGAAAAGTGCGTACATTTTTTAATTGGTTTACTGGATTTATGCTATAATGAATATAACAAAAACGTGAGAAGCTATTTTTTAAATCCTCTTCCAGTGTTAACTGAAGTATGCACATGCTAGGGTAATGTTATAGGAGGGATGCTGTCTACTAAAAAAGTAAGATAAAACGCAATAATTGATAAGTTCTTCTTTTATGTGAAGAGTTCTTATCTGCCTATTTACTAATTTTTATGGAGGTAACATCATGGGAGCTATTATGGAGTTTGCAACAGAAAAACAGATTGAATCATTTCTCTCAACTTGCCACATTGAAGGGCAAAAGAATTTTCTGATGGCTTTTAAGAAAAAGACATGGTTGAAATCCTTTATTGATTTCTTCATTATAGGAGGGACTTACTATGTTCAGTCGAGTGTGAAGCCTAAGATTCTGGCATTCACACCTAAGGGAATCTACTTGATGGACATCAATGATGTAACAGAAAATCATTCTAATAAAGTCGTAGAGATGCCTTGGAATCAAGTTAAAGATTTTACTTATAAGACAGTCTTGAATACAGTTAGGCTGAATTGGAGCTATCAAAATGAAGACTTTATTTTTTCTGTGGATGTCGGTCAGATTAGTCAGCATGTGGGACAGTATCAATTTAACAAAGAGCATTATGACAATTTAGCCCAACAGGATTTCTTTCAGTCAAAGTAAACCCTAGCAAGGATTTTCACAAAAGAATCTGGAATATTTTCTGGATTCTTTTTAGCTTTACTATCTAATACTCAATGAAAATCAAAGAGCAAACTAGGAAGCTAGCCGCAAGCTGTACTTGAGTACGGTAAGGCGACGCTGACGTGGTTTGAATTTGATTTTCGAAGAGTATAAGTCTATAGTTTAAAACTATAACCAGCTCTTGAAAAGAAGAAAATGAGTTGATGAAAATAAGTGGTACAATAGTTACTATAGATTTGGAGGTATTGTATGAGCAAGGAATTACACATTAACACAATTTTGGCCCAGGCGGGTATCAAATCAGATGAAGCGACAGGTGCATTGGTGACACCGCTTCATTTTTCAACGACTTATCAGCATCCAGAGTTTGGTCAATCTACTGGATTTGACTATACGCGCACTAAAAACCCAACTCGTAGCAAGGCTGAAGAAGTCTTGGCGGCTATTGAGTTCGCGGACTATGCCCTAGCGACTAGCTCAGGGATGTCAGCTATTGTACTGGCCTTTAGTATCTTCCCAGTAGGAAGTAAGGTCTTGGCTGTGCGTGACCTTTATGGAGGTTCTTTCCGCTGGTTTAACCAAGTGGAGCAGGAAGGCCGTTTCCATTTTACCTATGCCAATACAGAAGAAGAGTTGATTGCCGAGTTAGAAAAGGACGTGGATGTTCTCTATATCGAAACCCCAACCAACCCCTTGATGTTGGAATTTGATATCGAAAAACTGGCAAAATTAGCTCATGCTAAGGGTGCCAAAGTGGTGGTGGACAACACTTTCTACAGTCCTATCTACCAACGTCCAATTGAAGATGGAGCCGATATCGTCCTTCATTCAGCAACCAAGTATCTAGCAGGTCACAATGATGTCTTGGCTGGAGTGGTTGTGACCAATAGTTTAGAACTATACGAGAAGCTTTTTTACAATCTCAATACGACAGGGGCAGTCTTGTCACCGTTTGACAGCTATCAATTGATTCGTGGTCTCAAGACCTTGTCTCTTCGTATGGAGCGCTCAACAGCTAACGCCCAAGAAGTGGTTGCCTTTTTGAAGGATTCTCCAGCAGTCAAGGAAGTTCTCTATACTGGTCGTGGAGGTATGATTTCCTTTAAAATAGCCGATGAAACACGCATTCCACATATCTTGAACAGCCTCAAGGTCTTCTCTTTTGCTGAAAGTTTGGGTGGAGTGGAAAGTCTCATTACTTATCCAACGACGCAAACTCACGCTGATATTCCAGCAGAAGTGCGCCATTCTTATGGTTTGACAGATGACCTCTTGCGTTTGTCGATTGGGATTGAGGATGCTAGAGATTTGATTGCAGATTTGCGCCAAGCCTTGGAAGGATAAGACAAAGATGAGGAAATATGATTTTACAAGCCTGCCCAACCGTTTAGGGCACCATACCTATAAATGGAAAGAAACAGAAACGGATAGTGAAGTTCTACCAGCTTGGATAGCGGATATGGACTTTGTAGTCTTGCCTGAAATTCGCCAAGCTGTGCAAACTTACGCTGATCAACTGGTTTATGGCTATACCTATGCCAGTGAAGAGTTAATTAAGGAAGTTCAAAAGTGGGAAGCCATACAACACGGTTACCACTTTGACAAAGAGGCTCTTGTCTTTATCGAGGGTGTGGTACCAGCCATCTCAACAGCTATTCAAGCCTTTACAAAAGAAGGCGAGGCTGTTTTGATTAACACACCTGTCTATCCACCCTTTGCACGCAGTGTCAAGTTGAACAACCGTAGATTGATTACCAATTCTTTGGTGGAAAAGGATGGTCTGTTTGAGATTGACTTTGATCAACTTGAAAAGGATTTGGTGGAAGAGGAGGTCAAACTCTATATCCTCTGCAACCCTCACAATCCTGGTGGACGTGTGTGGGAAAAGGAAGTGTTGGAGAAGATTGGTCAACTCTGCCAAAAACACGGTGTTTTCTTGGTTTCAGATGAGATTCACCAAGACTTGGCCCTTTTTGGTCACAAGCATCATTCCTTCAATACCATCAATCCTGACTTTAAAGAATTTGCTATTGTCTTGACTAGTGCCACTAAAACCTTTAACATCGCTGGAACAAAAAATTCATATGCAGTTATTGAAAATCATAAGTTGAGACTGGCTTACCAGAAACGCCAGTTGGCCAATAACCAGCATGAAATTTCAGGCTTGGGTTATTTGGCGACAGAAGCTGCCTATCGATACGGTAAAGATTGGTTAGAGGAACTCAAGCAAGTCTTTGAAGACCACATCAATTATGTGGTGGATTTATTTGGAAAAGAGACTAAAATCAAGGTCATGAAACCGCAAGGAACCTACTTGATTTGGCTTGATTTTTCAGCCTATGACCTGACTGATGAAAAATTACAAGAGCTTTTGAGAAATGAAGCCAAAGTTATCCTCAATCCTGGTTTGGATTATGGGGATGAAGGAAGTCTTCATGCCCGCCTCAATGTAGCCATGCCTAAATCTCTACTGCAAGAAGTTTGTCAGCGGATTGTGACGACTTTTGCCAAACGTTAAAAATCCAGCCTTCTAGGAGAAAAGTATCTCTAGAAGGCTATTTTCATAGGGGAAAATATGGTATAATAAAAAGATAAGGTAAAGGTAAAAATATGGCTAAATTGATTCCGGGGAAAGTCCGTATCGAAGGCGTTGCCCTTTATGAAACTGGTAAGGTTGACATTATCAAGGAAAAGAACAATCGGCTCTACGCTCGCGTTGCAGAAGAAGAACTGCGCTATAGTTTAGAGGATGATTTGGTTTTTTGCGCCTGCGATTTTTTCCAAAAGAGGGGCTACTGTGTGCATTTGGCAGCGTTGGAGCATTTTCTAAAAAATGATGAGCGTGGTCAGGAAATCTTGCAGAGTCTGGAAGAAGGTCATGAGGAAAAAGAGGCCGTTGAAACCAAGGTGACCTTGGGTGGAAAATTTTTGGAACGAATCTTATCTCCAAAATCAGACCGAGCCTATGAGTTGTCAGCTTTGGGTCAGGTGGAAGCAGGAAGCAATCATATCTTGTGGACTCTGAGAATCGGGCAAATCAATAGCCAAAAATACTACGTTATTCGGGATATTCCGCTTTTTTTAAGAGTCGTCGAGAAGAGAAAACCTTATATGATTGGCAAAACTTATGAGGAGTCTCTGTCTTGGGAAGCCTTTGATGAGGAAAGTCAAGAGCTTCTGACTTTCTTGCGGGGACTAACGGAGGAAGGACTAGCTCCAGACCTCTTTTTCCAAAACCAGGGTCGGCATCTCTTTTTCCCTCTGACTTTTTTTGAGCAGGGTGTGAATTTACTGATGACCTTGCCTCATTTTCAATTTGACCATCAAGTGGATAGCTACCAGACTCTGCTTTTTCAGGATATGCATGCTGATGCCAATCTATTTGCCTTTACAGTAACAGAATACTCGGACTATTTTGAAATGGAAATCAGTGAGAGTCCAAGAGTTAATGCCTTTTATCAGGGAGCTGTGCTTTTCCATAAAGGACAGGTTTATTTTCTAACAGACCAGCAGATGCGTCTTCTCAAGGAAATCAAAGCGCTGCCTTTGGATCAACATGGAAAGAAATACCTGCAATTTGATAGCAGTGACCGAGATAAGTTAGCTTCCTGTCTAACGCTCTTTAGCCAGATGGGCACCGTTGCAGCTCCAGAACGGTTACAAATCAAAACTTTTTCGCCCTCTTTTTACTTTGACAGGGAAGAAGATAATCGGATTCGTTTAGAGATTCAGTTTGATTATGGGGATAGGCAGGTATCAAGCCGACAAGAGCTAGAGGAATTACCTTTTTCGAGTGATGCTGACTTAGAAGAAAGAATTTTCCAAGTCTGTTTGGTTGCAGGTTTTGAAGCAGATTTTCAATCTTGGCGTCAGGCCTTAAAAGCGGAGTCTGTTTATCATTTCTTCCATGAAATCATTCCAGTATTTGAAAAACTCGGGAATGTTGATTTATCAGACAAACTAGAAGAGCTTTATAGCCTAGCGAGTCCTCAAGTGCAAATTGCTTCCAAGGGAGGTCTCTTGGAAATTCAGTTTGATTTTCAAGATATTTCCCAAGAGGAAATTGATCAAGCCATGCAGGCCTTGGTTGCCAATCAAGATTTTTATATTGATTCGTCTAATCAAGTCTACTTTTTTGATGAAGAAACCAAGAAAATTCGCCAAAATCTACAGGAACTGGGGCAGTTTGAATTAAAAGATGGGGCCTTGCAGGCTCGAAAATCTTTGGCTTATAGTTTAGCTCATCTTTTTGAAGGGCGAGACCGTGTTTCTTTTTCACAAGAATTCCAGAATTTTGCCCACGATTTGACGCATCCAGAGGACTTTCCTTTGCAAGTAACTCAGGTTAAGGCTGACTTGCGAGACTATCAGGAAAAGGGAATCGGATGGCTGCAAATGCTCCATCATTATGGTTTTGGTGGGATTTTAGCTGATGATATGGGATTGGGAAAAACCCTTCAGACCATTGCTTTTTTGACCAGTCAAGTGACAAAAGAAAGTCGGGTTTTGATTCTGGCTCCGTCGGGTTTGATTTACAACTGGGCAGATGAATTTCAGAAATTTTCCCCACAGTTGGATGTGGCTGTTGTTCATGGTTTGAAAGCTAGTCGTGAAGAGATTCTTGCTGAGAGTCATCAAATCTATGTGACGAGTTATGCTACCTTCCGTCAGGACAGTGATCTTTATCAGGGGATGGCCTTTGACTTCCTTTTCTTAGATGAAGCTCAGGTCATGAAAAATGCCCAGACCAAGATTGCCCAGACCTTGAGACAATTTGTAGTACCGTCGGTCTTTGCCTTGTCAGGAACTCCTATTGAAAATCATCTGGGTGAGTTGTGGTCTATTTTCCAAATTGTTATGCCAGGACTTTTGCCAAGCAAGAAAGAATTTATGAAATTGCCAGCTGAGCGCGTAGCTCAGGTTATCAAGCCTTTCGTGATGCGACGCAAGAAAGAAGAAGTTCTGACTGAATTGCCAGACTTGATTGAAGTGGTTTATAAAAATGAACTGGAAGACCAGCAAAAGGCTATCTATCTAGCCCAGTTGCAACAGATGCGAGACCGTCTGGCTCTAGTGTCAGATCAGGAATTCCAACGAAGTCGGGTGGAAATCTTGTCTGGTTTGATGCGCTTGCGCCAAATCTGTGACACTCCTGCCCTCTTTATGGAAGATTATCAGGGAGCCAGTGGCAAACTGGATAGTCTCCGAGATCTGCTGGTACAGGTGGCAGACGGCGGACACCGTGTCTTGATTTTCTCGCAGTTCAAGGGAATGTTGGAGAAAATTGAACAAGAACTGCCAGACTTGGGATTGACTTCCTTTAAAATTACGGGTTCAACCCCAGCCAAGGAAAGACAAGACATGACCAAAGCCTTTAACCAAGGGGAAAGAGATGCCTTTCTGATTTCCCTCAAGGCTGGTGGTGTCGGTCTGAACCTGACAGGTGCTGATACGGTTATTTTGGTTGACCTTTGGTGGAATCCTGCGGTGGAAGCGCAAGCTATTGGCCGTGCCCATCGGATGGGGCAGGAAGAAACGGTTGAGGTCTATCGCTTGGTGACCAGGGGAACCATTGAAGAAAAAATTCAAGAACTCCAAGAACAGAAGAAACATCTGGTGTCACAAGTATTGGACGGCACAGAGTCACGTGGCAGTCTGACCCTAGCAGAAATTAGAGAAATTTTGGGAATTTCTGAAGCCAGCACTTGAAAAATCAAGACAATACGCTATAATGAAGTGTTGAAAGGAAATAGAAAATGAGAGAAGAACGATTTCCATTGGTGTCAGATGACGAGGTCATGCTGACTGAGATGCCGGTTATGGACCTCTATGATGAGTCTGACTTTATCAGTAATATCAAGGGAGAATACCGTGATAAGAATTATCTGGAGTGGGCCCCTATTACTGAAGAAAAACCAGCAAAACCGATTGAAAAACCAGTAGAGAAACCTAAGAAATCTGGTTTAGGAGTTAAAAAAGAAGGAAAGAGCTATGCGGAGGTGGCGCGTGAAGAAGCGCGTGCGGATTTGAAAAAGAAACGCTCAGCAAGTTATCTGACTAAGGATATTACTCCTACAAGACGCCATTCTCATCCAAGTCTAGTTAGGCAGGGCAATCAACCTACCGCGCCTTTCCAAAAGGAAAATCCTGGTGAATTTGTCAAATATAGTCAAAAATT
Organism: Streptococcus pseudopneumoniae; assembly: GCF_001076775.1. Taxonomy (GTDB): domain Bacteria; phylum Bacillota; class Bacilli; order Lactobacillales; family Streptococcaceae; genus Streptococcus; species Streptococcus pseudopneumoniae_G. The sequence continues at coordinate 36,374 of NZ_JVGV01000013.1, read as the reverse complement.
GACCCAGTCTCATTACATCTTGGCGGAAGAAGTGAGCAATATTTCGACTCAATCTGAGCCAAAAGAAACTTCAGGTCCAAAGAAAAATAATTATGATTTTCTGAAGAAGAGCCAAATCTACAATAAAAAGAATCAACAAAAAGAACAAGAACGTCAGGTTGCCCAAGAGTTGAATCTGACAAGAATTACTGAATAGGGGAGAAAACATGTCAAAGACATATCATTTTATCGGAATTAAGGGATCAGGGATGAGTGCCTTGGCCTTGATGTTGCATCAAATGGGGCATAAGGTACAGGGATCAGATGTTGAAAAGTACTACTTTACTCAACGTGGTCTTGAGCAGGCAGGGATTACTATTCTTCCTTTTGATGAAAAGAATCTAGACGGTGATATGGAAATTATCGCTGGAAATGCCTTTCGTCCAGATAACAACGTTGAAATTGCCTATGCAGACCAAAATGGTATCAGCTACAAACGTTACCATGAGTTCCTAGGTAGCTTTATGCGTGACTTTGTTAGCATGGGAGTTGCTGGAGCGCACGGAAAAACTTCAACGACAGGTATGTTGTCTCATGTCTTGTCTCATATCACAGATACTAGTTTCTTGATTGGAGACGGGACAGGTCGTGGTTCAGCCAATGCCAAATATTTTGTCTTTGAATCTGACGAATATGAGCGTCACTTCATGCCTTACCACCCAGAATATTCTATTATCACCAACATTGACTTTGACCATCCAGACTATTTCACAAGTCTAGAGGATGTTTTCAATGCCTTTAACGACTATGCTAAACAAATTACCAAAGGTTTGTTTATCTACGGAGAAGATGCTGAATTGCGTAAGATTACGTCTGATGCACCAATTTATTATTATGGTTTTGAAGCAGAAGGTAATGACTTTGTCGCTAGTGATTTTCTTCGTTCAACAACTGGTTCAACCTTCACAGTTCATTTCCGTGGACAAGAGTTGGGTCAATTCCACATTCCAACCTTTGGTCGTCACAATATCATGAATGCGACAGCCGTTATTGGTCTTCTTTACACAGCAGGATTTGATTTGAACTTGGTGCGTGAGCACTTGAAAACATTTGCCGGTGTTAAGCGTCGTTTTACTGAGAAAATTGTCAATGACACGGTGATTATCGATGACTTTGCCCACCATCCAACAGAAATTATTGCGACCTTGGATGCAGCTCGTCAAAAATATCCAAGCAAAGAAATCGTAGCAGTCTTCCAACCGCATACCTTTACAAGAACCATTGCCTTGTTGGACGAATTTGCCCACGCTTTGAACCAAGCGGATGCTGTTTATCTAGCGCAAATTTATGGATCTGCTCGTGAAGTAGATCATGGTGATGTTAAAGTGGAAGACCTAGCCAACAAAATCAACAAGAAAAACCAAGTGATCACTGTTGAAAATGTTTCTCCACTCCTAGACCATGACAATGCTGTCTATGTCTTTATGGGAGCAGGGGATATCCAAACCTATGAATATTCATTCGAGCGTCTCTTGTCTGACTTGACAAGCAATGTTCAATAGGAAGTTTTCATGGAAATTCCAATTAAGATCATTCAGGCAAGTAAATCTGATTTGGCTGAGATAGAGGTACTCCAGGCTTCATCTTTTCCAGCTGAAAAGCAGCAACCTTCCCATATTTTAGAAGAAAGTATCCGTAAGTGTGCGGATACCTTTCTTCTAGCTAGGGATGAAAATCAGCTTCTGGGCTATGTTCTAGGTGGTCCTTACCCACACAATCCGAAATGTCTAGAAATACATTCTTTAGTCATCGAGGCTGACCATCAGAGACAGGGCTTGGGAACGCTTCTTCTTGCGGCTTTGAAAGATGTAGCAGTTGAGCTGGATTACAAAGCTATTCGTTTGAAGAGTCCGGATGAGTTGCTTTCCTATTTTGAAATGAACGGTTTTATTGATGAAGAAGAGACAGATTCGCTTTATGCAGCTAGTCAAGGTTTTAGTATGATTTGGTTTAATCTCTTTTTTTAGGAGGCAAAATGGAAATTAGGAAAGCAAGATTAGAAGATTTAGATCGGATTGTTGAGATTGAACTAGAAAATTTCTCGATTGAAGAAGCCATTCCTCGCTCTGTTTTCGAGGCGCATTTGCGAGAAATTCAGACCTCGTTTCTGGTTGCAGAAAAAGAGGGTAAGATTATTGGTTATATAGAGGGACCGGTTGGCCCCCACCGCTATCTGCAAGACCAATCCTTTACAGAAGAGATAGAAGATTATAGTCATGAGCCTGGTGGCTATATCTCTGTGACCTGTCTTTCTATTGCCAAGGAGGCACAGGGACTAGGACTAGGTCAGAAATTGCTAACAGCTTTGAAAGAACTAGCTCTTGAACACGAAAGAGAAGGCATTAACCTAACCTGTCATGACTATCTCATTACTTACTACGAAAAACATGGATTTGTCAATGAAGGCCAGTCCCAGTCAACCTTTGCAGGAGAAACCTGGTATGATATGGTCTGGGAAGCTAAAAAATAAGCTAGAAAAGCATGCTAGGTTGCTTTTCTTTCGTTTTTAAGATATAATATTATGGATTGTCAACGAGGAGGATAAACTTTTGAGTGAAAAGCCAAGAGAAGACGAAAAATTAAGCTTTAAAGAGCAGATTTTACGTGATTTAGAAAAAGTAAAACGTTATGAAGGGATTCGCCAAGAGACCACTGAACTTGCAGAGAAAAAAGAAGCTCTATTTGTCCCTGAAACAAAACTCGCAGATGAAGATGTTATGGTTGCATCCCTATCAGCTGTTGAAAAAATTATGGAGAATGCACCACGTGTTCCAAAACATCCTAGTGAGGATATGCCTGCATCACCGGCAGATGAATCGAGAGTAGAAGCTCCGATTACTCCTCGTCACCCTAGTCAAGATGTTCCAGCTTCACCAGTTGAGGCAAGTCCATCAAGACCGGTTCCAGGGCCAGAGACTAATCGTCCAAAAAAGGTCGAAGAAGATTTCAACGTAACTCCAACAAGAGTAGCTGTTTCTTATAAGACTGAAGCTAAAAAAGAGCCTCAGAAAGAAGTAACAAAACCAGAACCAGTTATGGAAACGGAAGCTGTTGAAGTCATTTCTGAAACTCCGAGTCGTAGTCGTCGTGAGACTGTTAAACCTGTCAAGAAGAAAAAATCACATTTGAAGGCTTTCTTCATTTCTCTACTGATTTTCCTTGCCTTGATTTCGGCAGGTGGCTACTTCGGTTATCAGTACGTCCAGTCATCTTTATTACCAGTTGACGCTAATTCTAAGAAGTATGTAACTGTTCAAATCCCAGAAGGAGCCAATGTCCAAGAAATTGGCTCAGCACTTGAAAATTCTGGTGTGATTAAACACGGAGTGATTTTTGCTTTTTATGCTAAATATAAGAATTATTCAGATTTGAAGGCTGGATATTACAATTTGCAAAAGAGCATGAGTACAGAGGATATCATTAAGGAACTCCAAAAAGGTGGTACTCCTGAACCTCAAGAACCTTCACTTGCAGATTTAACGATTCCAGAAGGATATACGATTGATCAAATCGCCCAAGCTGTAGGCCAATTACAAGGTGAATTTAAAGAGCCTTTGACAGCGGAAGCTTTTTTGGCTAAAGTTCAAGATGACAACTTTATCAGTCAAGAAGTTGCTAAATATCCAAACCTACTCGAAAGCTTGCCAACGAAAGAAAGTGGAGTTCGTTATCGTTTAGAAGGATTCCTCTTCCCAGCGACATACTCTATCAAGGAAAGCACAACTATTGAAAGTTTGATTGATGAGATGTTGGCAGCTATGGATAAGACCTTGACTCCGCACTATAGTGCAATTAAGTCTAAAAACTTGACAGTCAATGAATTGCTAACAATTGCTTCACTTGTTGAAAAAGAAGGTGCTAAGACTGAAGACCGTAAGTTGATTGCAGGTGTCTTCTACAATCGTTTGAACCTTGGTATGCCACTTCAAAGCAATATTGCAATCTTGTATGCCCAAGGGAAACTTGGTCAAAATATTAGCCTAGCAGACGATGCTGGAATTGACACATCGATTAATTCACCATACAATGTTTATACCAAACCTGGTTTGATGCCTGGTCCAGTAGATAGTCCAAGTCAGGACGCGATTGAAGCAAGTATTAACCAAACAAAGAGTGAGAACCTCTACTTTGTAGCCAATGTTACAGATGGTAAAGTCTATTACGCAGTGACACAGGAAGAACATGATCGTAATGTAGCTGAGCACGTCAATAGCAAACTTACTCAAAATAGTAGTTCAAACTAAGACTACAAAAATGAGAATCTCAGATAGAGATTCAATACTATCGAAAGAAAGTTGAGAAAAATGGCAGAAAAAACATATCCTATGACCCTTGCGGAAAAGGAAAAACTTGAAAAAGAATTAGAAGAATTGAAATTGGTCCGCCGACCAGAAGTGGTAGAACGCATAAAGATTGCTCGTTCATATGGTGACCTTTCAGAAAACAGTGAATACGAAGCGGCTAAGGATGAACAAGCCTTTGTTGAAGGACAAATCTCTAGCTTGGAAACAAAAATCCGTTATGCTGAAATCGTCAATAGCGACTCAGTTGCCGATGATGAAGTAGCGATTGGTAAAACAGTCACTATTCAAGAAATTGGTGAGGACGAAGAAGAAGTTTATATTATCGTAGGTTCAGCGGGTGCAGATGCCTTTGCAGGTAAGGTTTCAAATGAAAGCCCAATTGGACAAGCCTTGATTGGTAAGAAAACAGGTGATACAGCAACTATTGAAACACCTGTTGGTAGCTATGATGTAAAAATCTTGAAGGTTGAAAAAACAGCCTAAAAATAAAAAAAAGGAGTGAGGAGGCAGTGCGCTTCACTCACTCCTTTTTCCATTTTAAATTGAATTGGAGACGTTATGAGTTCAAAGAAGAAAAAAAATAAGATGGAGCGTGGTCTGACCAATCGTCACGTGCAGGTTATGGCCATTGCGGGAACAATTGGAACAGGACTCTTTTTGGGAGCAGGTCGCTCTATCAGCCTAACAGGTCCTTCTATTGTACTAATTTATATGATTACGGGAGCATTCATGTTCCTCATGATGCGTGCGGTTGGGGAAATGCTCTACCAAGACCCTGAGCAACATACTTTTATCAACTTTATCACGCGCCATTTAGGTAAGGGCTGGGGTTATTTCTCGGTTTGGTCTTACTGGCTATCCGTTGTCTTTATCGGTATGGCGGAAATCACTGCTATCTCTCACTATGTTCAGTTCTGGTTCCCTAGCTGGCCAAGTTGGATGATTGAGATTGGATTTTTGACTATTCTAGCCTTGGTCAATTTGATTGCGGTGAAACTCTTTGGGGAAGTTGAGTTTTGGTTTGCGATGGTCAAGATTGTGGCTATTTTAGCCATGATTGCCACAGGAGTCTTTATGGTCTTGACAGGCTTTAAGACACCACATGGAGTAGCAAGTTTGGCCAATATTGCTGACAATTTCTCCCTCTTCCCAAATGGTGGAGTTAACTTTGTCATGGCCTTCCAGATGGTTTTCTTTGCCTACCTCATGATTGAGTTTATCGGGGTAACGACTTCAGAAACAAAAAATCCACGTCAGGTCTTGCCAAAAGCCGTTAAGGAAATTCCTTTGCGTATCGCCTTTTTCTACGGTGGTGCCCTCTTAGCCATCATGGCTATCATTCCGTGGCGTGAACTTGCATCGGCTGATTCTCCCTTTGTTACAGTGTTTGAATTGGCAGGAGTCAAGTGGGCGGCAGCCTTGATTAACTTCGTCGTTTTGACATCAGCGGCATCTGCTCTTAACTCAACTCTCTACTCAACAGGTCGTCATTTGTATCAGATTGCCCATGATTCGCCAAATCGCTTCCTAAAAGCAATTAAGGCAGATACTCTCTCTCGCCACAACGTGCCACAAAATGCCATCATTGCCTCAGCAATCTTGATTGCCCTAGCAGCCTTTATTAACATCTTGCCAGGAGTTTCCGATGCCTTTGCCTTGATTACGGCATCATCATCAGGTGTCTATATCGCCATTTATATCTTGATTATGGTGGCTCACCTCAAGTATCGCAAGTCACCAGACTTTATGGCAGATGGTTATCTCATGCCCCATTATCGTTTCCTAAATCCTTTAACCATGCTCTTCTTTGTCTTTGTCTTTGTAACTCTCTTTCTACAAGAGTCTACATTTGTCGGAGCAATCGGTTCAGCTATCTGGATTATCGGTTTCGGGATTTATAGCCAGTGGAAATTTAGAAAATAGATTTGAAACTCATCAGCTTAGCTTGGTGAGTTTTTGCTAGTTTGACAGTCTATTGAAATAAGACTATAATCAAGCTGTAACAGTGTTTAAGGAGGTTTAGATGTACTTTAGATTGGAAAATAAGGAATCCCATAAATCACAAGAAATAGGGAATCTGATTCGTGTTTATAACCGTTCAAAAAGAGAAGAGGCTGAAAGTGAGCCACTTAATCTTTATGTCGAAGATGAAAAGGGCAATCTCATGGCAGGTTTGATAGCAGAGACTTTTGGAAATTGGCTAGAAATCGAGTATTTATTTGTAAAAGAAGAACTGAGAGGGCAAGGACTCGGTTCAAACCTATTGCAGCAAGCAGAAACTGAAGCTAAGAATCGAAACTGTCGTTTTGCTTTTGTCAATACTTACCAGTTTCAAGCTCCAGATTTTTATAAAATGCATGGCTACAAGGAAGTTTTTACCTTACAAGACTATCCCTACACAGGAAAAAGATTTTATTACCAAAAAGATTTGTAAGGAGAATATGAAATCATAAAGTAAAGAGGGGGCTTGACATAAGTATGGAGGTGGACTAATGGATATGAGTAACTATCGATAAGTAGCAGTTATAATCTACAAATTGTGTCTTTCTAGACGATATTGAGGACAATACAGTCGTAGCTAAGACATTAGATGTGAAATCCTACGATGCTGTAGATGTTTTGAGAAAATTGAATAAGCAGAAAACTCTCTATCATTTAGGTGGTAGAGAGTTTTTTGTTAATAAAATTTTACAAAATGACATTTATATATTGCATTAAGTTAGATATATGATATAATGTTGTTAAAAAGAGGCGCAACTTTTTAAAATTAATGAGAATCAAAGAGAAAACCAAGAATGTTAATGGAGGAATAAAAAATGGAAGTTATAAATGTAAGTAAGCATTATGCTCATTCAATCATTCTCAAAGATATAAATTTTGCACTTAATAAGGGTGAAATTGTTGGTCTAGTAGGGAGAAACGGAGTTGGCAAGAGTACATTGATGAAAATTCTTGTTCAGAATAATCAACCGACTTCAGGGAATATTATAAGTAGTGATAATGTTGGGTATTTAATCGAAGAACCAAAATTATTTTTATCTAAAACAGGTTTAGAGAATTTAAAATATTTGTCAAATTTATATGGTGTTGACTACAATAAAGAAAGATTTGGAAGTTTGATCCAAGAGTTAGATTTGACTCAGTCTATTAATAAAAAAGTAAAGACCTATTCTTTAGGTACAAAACAAAAATTAGCTTTGCTTCTAACTCTCGTTACGGAACCTGATATATTGATTTTAGATGAACCGACTAATGGTTTAGATATTGAATCATCACAAATAGTTTTAGCAGTTCTAAAAAACTTAGCTTTACATGAAAATGTGGGAATTTTAATATCGAGTCATAAATTAGAAGATATTGAAGAAATTTGTGAGAGGGTCCTTTTCTTGGAGAACGGGCTTTTGACATTCCAAAAAGTAGGAAAAGATAGACATAATTGCTTGTTTGAGATAGCTTTTTCATCAGCTACAGATAAAGACATTTTCCTTACCAAACAAGAATTTGGGGATATTGTTCAGGAAGAGGGACTGAAAATTACTATGTCTGGGAATATTCAAAGTAGTGAGCTTTTTAAATTTTTTAACGAAAACTCTATTAAAGTAGTTGATTTTGAAACTAAAAAAGAGACGCTTAAAGATATTTATCTAAATCGTTCAAAATAAAGGAAGGTTATAATCATGAAATTAAATAAATTGAATTTTCTTAAGGAAAATATAAGAGATTTATATTCATCAGGCGTAATATATCTCGGATTGATTATCTCGTTTATACCGCCGATACTGGTTACATTCTTTATTCTAAAGACTCAAGGGACATCACTTGGTATTAAGCATATTTCAAATTTTTATGCTATGCTCGGTATGTTAATGGCTGTTATACATGCTAACCGAATTATTAGCAGGGATTTTTCTAACAATACGATCAGTTTATTTTATAATCAAAAGAAAAATCGGATGATTTACGTCTTGTCTAATTTTCTATATGCCATCTCAGTTTCTATTATTTATGCTTTGAATGGCATTGTGCTACTAGTCATCGTATGTAAATTGGGTGTTCCAGGTGATTTAGGATTAGATTTTATAGTAGCTATTGTAGTCAATACAATTTTGTTAGTCCTATTTTATTTTCTATTATCTTACATTTTCTATTTATACAAATTGAAAAGTGGCTTGATATTTGGTATTTTAGTTGCTTTACTACTCTTTATCCCTAATATATTAAATACGATTATGATGAATACTAGTAATGATTTGTTTATCAAAGCAATTGAACTTCTTCCTTTTTATTCTTTACCTGTATTTGTGGCTTCAAATACGATGTCTATTAGTCAGTATCTTGTGGTAATCACTACAATCATTTTATTGTACTTTTTCACTCTCAAGAAAAGCAAGAAGTATTCATTTTAGTTTCGTTTAGTATTATTTTGCATACTTAAAACCAGCAAAAAATCAGTCATCTTGGTATGCTCCTTCTCTTGCTGTTCACCACGTTTTTGACTTATACTAGACTCATTTCCAAAAGCATTATATAATAGTAATATGAAACCAACTAAACTAAACAAGAAGTACAAGCAATAAAAACTCGTTTAAAAGATTCTACTAAAGCTAATACTAAACAAAAATAAAAGAGTAAACTAGGAAGTTTATTTCAAACAATCCAACATACTGATTTTAGGTTGAAGATAATATTGGAGTGCTAATTAATGAGGTTATAATAAATAGCTGACAGCTTGTGTTAGTTTTGGATTTTTTAAGAGTAGATGAGTATTAAAACTATAAGGAGGACGCAGGTGGCTAAAAATTTAAAATTAAAATTAGCTCGGGTTGAGCTTGATTTAACTCAAGGTCAACTGGCAGAGGCTGTTGGTGTGACACGCCAGACTATTGGTTTGATAGAGGCAGGGAAATACAATCCCAGTCTCTCGCTCTGCCAGTCCATTTGCAGATGTTTAGGGAAAACCCTAGACCAATTATTTTGGGAGGAAGAAGATGGTAAATAAATTTATTCATTATCAATTACTTGACGAAAGAGAAGAACAACTAATCAATAAAGCTGGGGCAGAGTCTTTTTCACTCTTTATTGGGCTTGTGCTTCTAAGCTATTTGGTGGCAGTGTTGGCTCCATCTCTTTTTAATCCGAATTTTCTAGTTTATACTCTGATAGTAGGAATTTTCTTCTTTTTCAATCGTGCCCGTTATCTGGGAGTGACCTACTATAGTCGTTTTCATTTTACGATTTTGGGTTGTTTTTTCCTAAACTTGGCTATTACGGCTCTTTTGATGTTACAGAATTATCAATTCAACATAGAAATTTATCAGCACAATCCTTTGAATGTTAAATACCTATCTGCTTGGGCAATTACTTATGTCATTTACCTGCCCTGGGCCTTTATTGGCAATCTTGGTCTTAAGAGCTATGGCGAATGGGCTCAGAAAAAATTTGAACAAGATATGGCTGAACTGGAGAGTGGTGAATAGCTTGTTACTCTTTTCTCAATCCAGCTAAAATGTGATATAATAGTACTAATTTATTGGAACACATGAAAGTTCTTGAAAATTTTCATTGGTTTCTAGTTAAGGAAGTAGGAAAAGTATGTATCCAGATGATAGTTTGACATTGCACACGGACTTGTACCAGATTAACATGATGCAGGTTTACTTTGACCAAGGGATTCACAATAAAAAGGCGGTCTTTGAGGTTTATTTCCGCCAACAGCCTTTTAAGAATGGCTATGCGGTTTTTGCAGGTTTGGAAAGAATTGTGAACTATCTTGAAAACTTGCGTTTTTCAGATAGTGATATTGCCTATTTGGAATCGCTAGGCTATCATGGGGAATTCTTGGACTATCTCCGCAATTTCAAGTTGGAGTTGACCGTTCGTTCTGCCCAAGAAGGGGACTTGGTTTTTGCTAATGAACCGATTGTGCAGGTGGAAGGCCCTCTAGCCCAATGTCAGTTGGTCGAAACGGCTCTTTTGAATATTGTCAACTACCAGACCTTGGTGGCGACTAAGGCAGCTCGTATTCGTTCAGTCATTGAAGATGAACCTTTAATGGAGTTTGGGACACGTCGGGCTCAAGAAATGGATGCGGCCATCTGGGGAACACGCGCAGCGGTCATTGGTGGTGCCAATGGAACTAGCAACGTGCGTGCTGGTAAACTCTTTAATATTCCTGTTTTGGGGACCCATGCCCATGCCTTGGTACAGGTTTATGGTAACGACTATGAGGCCTTCAAGGCTTACGCTGCGACCCACAAAAACTGTGTCTTTCTTGTAGATACCTATGACACCCTTCGCATCGGTGTACCAGCTGCCATTCAGGTGGCGCGTGAGCTGGGTGACCAGATTAACTTTATGGGTGTGCGGATTGACTCTGGGGATATTGCCTACATTTCCAAGAAAGTTCGTCAGCAATTGGACGATGCTGGATTTACAGAGGCTAAGATTTATGCTTCAAATGATTTGGACGAAAATACTATCCTCAACCTCAAGATGCAAAAGGCCAAGATTGATGTCTGGGGTGTGGGAACCAAGTTGATTACAGCCTATGACCAGCCTGCTCTTGGGGCAGTTTATAAGATTGTTGCAATCGAAGATGAAAATGGCCAGATGCGCAATACCATCAAGCTGTCTAATAATGCGGAAAAAGTGTCTACGCCAGGTAAGAAGCAGGTGTGGCGCATTACCAGTCGTGAAAAAGGCAAGTCAGAAGGTGACTACATCACTTATGACGGTGTGGATGTGAGCGACATGACAGAAATCAAGATGTTCCATCCGACTTATACCTACATTAAGAAGACCGTTCGTAATTTTGATGCCGTTCCTCTCTTGGTGGATATCTTTAAAGACGGGAAATTGATTTACAACTTGCCTAGCTTGACTGAGATTCAGGATTATGCTCGTAAGGAATTTGACAAGCTTTGGGATGAGTACAAGCGTGTGCTCAATCCTCAGCATTATCCAGTGGATTTGGCGCGTGATGTATGGCAAGACAAGATGGACTTGATTGATAAGATGCGCAAGGAAGCCCTTGGCGAAGGAGAAGAAGAATGAGTTTGCAAGAGACTATTATCCAGCAACTAGGGGTTAAGCCAGTGATTGACGCTCAGGAAGAAATCCGTCGTTCCATTGACTTCTTAAAAAAATACCTGAAAAAACATCCCTTCCTTAAAACCTTTGTACTAGGGATTTCTGGGGGACAAGACTCGACTTTGGCAGGTCGTTTGGCTCAACTAGCTATGGAAGAACTGCGAGCAGAAACGGGAGACGACAGCTACAAATTTATCGCTGTCCGCCTGCCATATGGAGTGCAAGCTGATGAAGCAGATGCTCAAAAAGCTCTAGCCTTCATCCAGCCAGATGTCAGCTTGGTAGTTAATATTAAGGAATCTGCTGATGCTATGACAGCTACAGTTGAAGCGACAGGTAGTCCTGTTTCAGATTTTAACAAGGGCAATATCAAGGCTCGTTGCCGTATGATTGCTCAATATGCCCTGGCAGGTGCCCATAGCGGAGCGGTCATTGGAACAGACCACGCCGCGGAAAATATCACAGGCTTTTTTACCAAGTTTGGTGACGGTGGTGCGGATATTCTCCCTCTTTACCGCCTCAATAAACGTCAAGGGAAACAACTCTTGCAGGAACTTGGTGCAGACCCAGCCCTTTATGAAAAAATCCCAACAGCAGACCTAGAAGAAGACAAACCAGGCCTAGCTGACGAAGTAGCCCTCGGAGTCACTTATGAAGAGATTGACGACTACCTAGAAGGCAAAACAATCAGCCCAGAAGCCCAAGCAAGAATCGAAAACTGGTGGCACAAAGGCCAACACAAACGTCACCTACCCATCACCGTATTTGATGACTTTTGGGAGTAAAAACCTCCAGTGGAGGTTTTTACCCCGAGCATGGAAACAGGTAAGCGAGGAAGGTCCGGGGGACCTTTTTACCCCGAGTTTAGAAATAAGAAAATGAGGAACCTCCAGTGGAGGTTTTCAGCATCTCACCTTGAAATAAAAAAGAGAGAGAAAATTCGGTAACTAGAAGAGTTCGATTTTCCTTGTCTTACCCCCGCAACGATGACTAGGTTTGAAAAAGCTTGGAAAAGCGCATTTCAAACCAGACAGCGACTGCGTCAAGTAACTAGAGTAAAAACTTGTTTTCTAGCTGTTACTGAGTTTAGTTTTTTTACCCCGAGCACGGAAATAAATAAGCGAGGAGGTCCGGGGACCTTTTTAGATTGAGCCTTGAAATTCAAAAGCAAAGTAAATTTAAATTGAGGTTGGGCAGAGAATCATCTATCAGAAAGCGAGGTAGTATCATGCAAGTATTACAGACAGATCGTTTAATCTTGCGAAGATTTGTGGAGAGTGATGCGGAAGCCATGTTTCAAAATTGGGCTTCATCCGCTGAGAATCTAACCTACGTCACCTGGGATCCTCATTCTGATGTCGAGGTGACTCGAAACTCGATTCGTAATTGGGTTGCCTCCTATACAAATCCCAACTATTACAAATGGGCCATTTGTCTCAAAGAAAACCCGGAGCAGGTGATAGGAGATATCAGCATCGTTGCAATAGATGAGAACGATTTTTCTGGTGAAATTGGCTATGTGTTAGGCAAGGCTTACTGGGGTCATGGTATGATGACAGAGGCCTTGAAAGCTGTCTTGGACTTTTGTTTTACTCAAGCAGACTTTCAAGAAGTCAAGGCACGTTATGCCAGTCTCAATCCAGCTTCAGGTCGTGTCATGGAGAAGGCTGGAATGTCCTATCTAAAGACTATTAGCAATGGTGTAGAGAGAAAAGGCTATCTTGCGGACCTTATTTATTATCAGATAAGTAGGGAAGACTAGTGAATTTTCTTTTCAGTTTCCACCAAAGTCAGACTTTGTCTGGCTTTTTTTGCAACATTTTTTACATAACCTGATTAAATTCCTATTTTTTCCTATCATTGCCCCTGTTTTTTCTGGAATTTTAGGGCTATAATAGTCCTATCAAATCAAAGAATGGAGGAAGGCAATGGATAATATAATCTTTTTTATCAGTGTTTTTCTTGCTGGAATTCTTTCCTTTTTTTCTCCTTGTATTTTACCCTTGTTGCCAGTCTATGCAGGGGTCTTGTTGGATGACAAAGATGGTGGTCGGGCTTCTAGTGGAAAATATTCAATCTCACTTGTTAGTCTATTGCGAACTTTGGCCTTTATAGCAGGGATTTCCTTTGTTTTTATCTTGCTGGGTTATGGAGCTGGTTTTTTAGGCAATTTGCTTTATGCTTCTTGGTTTCAGTATGTGACGGGTGCAGTTATCATTCTTTTGGGCTTGCACCAGATGGAAGTCTTACATTTTCAGGGACTCTACAAGGAAAGAAGGCTACAATTACAGAGACAGGGGCAAAAGGGTAAGGGCTATAGTCAGGCATTTTTACTGGGGTTGACCTTTAGTTTTGCTTGGACGCCATGTGTGGGGCCGGTTCTAGGCTCTGTTTTGGCCTTGGCGGCTTCAGGTGGTTCAGGTGCTTGGCAGGGAGCTGGTCTCATGTTGATTTACACGCTGGGTTTGGCGCTACCATTTTTGGTTTTAGCTCTTGCCTCCAGCTATGTTTTGAAACATTTCCGAAAACTCCATCCCTACCTCGGAACCCTCAAAAAAGTGGGTGGTTTCCTCATTATCGTGATGGGAATCTTGGTGCTTTTGGGAAATGCTTCTATTTTGACTACATTATTTGAATAGAAAGGAAGAAGAAATGAAAAAATGGCAAACATGTCTACTTGGAGTAGGCTCAATCTGTTGCTTGGCAGCCTGTTCTGCTAAAAATATGTCAGACGAATCTACTATGAAGGAGCAAACAAAAACAGAACAAGTCAGTGCGCAAACTGCGACTAAAGGTCAGGAAGTTGCTGATTTCGAACTGACAGGAGTAGATGGCAAGACCTACCGCTTGTCTGATTATAAGGGCAAGAAAGTCTATCTCAAATTCTGGGCTTCTTGGTGTTCCATCTGTCTAGCCAGTCTTCCAGATACCGATGAAATTGCTAAGGATGCTGGTGATGACTATGTAGTTTTGACAGTGGTCTCTCCTGGACACAAGGGAGAACAAGCTGAAGCTGACTTTAAGAACTGGTACAAGGGCTTGGATTATAAAAATTTCCCAGTTCTAATTGACCCATCAGGCAAACTTTTGGAAAGTTATGGTGTCCGTTCTTACCCAACTCAAGCCTTTATAGACAAGGAAGGAAAGCTGGTCAAAACGCAACCAGGTTTTATGGATAAGGATATGATTTTAAAAACATTGAAAGAAATGGGGTAGCGAAAGGTTATGAATGATAAAGTAAAATTGTTTGTTTTGGCAGGGATTTTTTTCCTAGCCATAACCGGTTTCTATTTTCTATTGATGCGAAATGCAGGGCATACAGATAGCTCGCAAATTGAGAAAGCTTCAGTTAGCCAAGGAGGAAAAACAGTGAAAAAAACAGAAATTAGTAAAGACGCAGACTTGCATGAAATTTATCTAGCTGGGGGATGTTTCTGGGGAGTGGAGGAATATTTCTCACGCGTGCCTGGAGTGACAGATGCCGTTTCAGGCTATGCAAACGGTAGAGGGGAAACAACCAAGTACGAATTGATTAACCAAACAGGTCATGCGGAGACTGTCCATGTTACTTATGATGCCAATCAAATTTCTCTCAAGGAAATCCTGCTTCATTACTTCCGCATTATCAATCCAACCAGCAAAAATAAACAAGGAAATGATGTGGGAACCCAGTACCGTACTGGTGTTTATTACACAGATGAAAAGGATTTAGAGGTAATCAATCAAGTCTTTGATGAAGTTGCTAAGAAATATGATCAACCTCTAGCAGTTGAAAAGGAGACCTTGAAGAATTTTGTAGTAGCTGAGGATTACCACCAAGACTATCTCAAGAAAAATCCAAATGGTTACTGCCATATCAATGTCAATCAGGCAGCCTATCCCGTAATTGATGCCAGCAAATATCCCAAACCAAGTGATGAGGAATTGAAAAAGAACTTGTCACCTGAGGAGTATGCAGTTACCCAGAAAAATCAAACAGAACGAGCCTTTTCAAACCGCTACTGGGATAAATTTGAATCTGGTATCTATGTGGATGTGGCAACTGGCGAACCTCTCTTTTCATCAAAGGACAAGTTTGAGTCTGGTTGTGGTTGGCCTAGTTTTACCCAACCCATCAGTCCAGATGTTGCCACCTACAAGGAAGATAAGTCCTACAATATGACACGCATGGAAGTGCGGAGCCGAGTTGGAGATTCTCACCTTGGTCATGTCTTTACAGATGGGCCTCAGGATAAGGGTGGCTTGCGCTACTGTATTAATAGTCTCTCTATCCGCTTTATTCCCAAAGACCAAATGGAAGAAAAAGGCTACGCTTATTTACTAGATTATGTCGATTAAGAAGGCTTTCCTAAGCAGTTAGAGGAGAATTTTGCTATACTGATACTAGTAAGTGACAAAGGAGAGAAGCATGACCTACACAATCTTAATCGTAGAAGATGAATATCTGGTAAGGCAAGGTTTGACCAAGCTGGTCAATGTAGCAGCCTACGATATGGAAATCATCGGTCAAGCTGAAAATGGAAGACAGGCTTGGGAATTGATACAAAAGCAGGTGCCAGATATCATTTTAACCGATATCAACATGCCTCAGCTAAATGGCATCCAGTTAGCCAGTCTGGTCCGAGAAACCTATCCTCAGGTTCATTTGGTCTTTTTAACAGGCTACGATGATTTTGATTATGCTTTGTCTGCTGTCAAACTCGGTGTGGATGACTACCTGCTCAAGCCCTTTTCCCGTCAGGACATTGAGGAGATGTTGGGGAAAATCAAGCAAAAGTTGGACAAGGAAGAAAAGGAAGAGCAGTTACAAGATTTACTGACCGCTAAGTTTGAGGGAAATATTGCTCAGAAAATCCAGTCCCATCTGGCTGATAGCCAATTTAGTTTAAAGTCTTTGGCTAGTGACTTGGGTTTTAGTCCAACTTATCTGAGCTCCTTGATTAAGAAAGAGTTGGGCTTGCCTTTTCAGGATTATTTGGTGCGAGAACGTGTCAAACAAGCCAAGCTTTTGCTTCTGACCACAGATTTAAAGATTTATGAGATAGCCGAAAAGGTTGGTTTTGATGATATGAACTACTTTACCCAACGTTTTAAACAGATTGCAGGTGTGACACCTCGTCAGTTTAAGAAGGGAGAAGGCCGATGAAGCGTTCTTCTCTCCTAGTCAGAATGGTTATTTCCATCTTTCTGGTCTTTCTCGTTCTCCTAGCTCTGGTTGGGACTTTCTACTATCAATCTAGTTCATCAGCCATTGAGGCTAGCATTGAGGGCAATAGTCAAACAACTATCAGTCAGACTAGCCACTTTATCCAGTCTTATATCAAAAAATTAGAAACCACCTCGACTAGTTTGACCCAGCAGTCAGATGTCTTGACCTATGCTGAGAATCCCAGTCAAGACAAAGTCAAGGGAATTCGAGATTTGTTTTTGACCATCTTAAAGTCAGACCAAGATTTGAAAGCTGTTGTACTGGTGACTAAATCCGGTCAAGTCATTTCTACAGATGATAGTGTGCAGATGAAAACTTCCTCAGATATGATGACTGAGGATTGGTACCAAAAAGCTATTCATCAGGGGGCTAAGCCAGTTTTGACCCCAGCTCGTAAATCGGACAGTCAATGGGTCATTTCTGTCACTCAAGAACTTGTTGATGCAAAGGGAGCCAATCTTGGCGTGCTTCGTTTGGATATTTCTTATGAAACTCTGGAAGCCTATCTTAACCAACTTCAGTTGGGTCAGCAGGGCTTTGCCTTTATCATCAATGAAAACCATGAATTTGTTTATCATCCTCAACATACAGTTTATAGTTCGTCTAGCGAAATGGAGGCCATGAACCCCTATATTGAGACAGGGCAGGGTTATACTCCAGACCACCAATCCTATGTCAGTCAAGAAAAGATTGCTGGAACTTATTGGACGGTTCTGGGTGTGTCTTCGTTGGAGAAGTTAGATCAGGTTCGGAGTCAACTCATGTGGACCTTGCTTGGGGCTAGTGTCACATCTCTTCTTGCCTGTCTCTGCTTGGTGTGGTTCAGTCTCAAACGTTGGATTGCTCCCTTGAAGGATTTGAGAGAAACTATGCTGGAGATTGCTTCTGGTAATCAGAATCTTCGTGCCAAGGAAACTGGTGCCCATGAACTGAGAGAAGTGACTCGCCAGTTCAATGCTATGTTGGATCAGATTGATCAGTTGATGGCAGCTATTCGCAGGCAGGAAGAAACAACCCGTCAGTATGAACTTCAAGCCTTGTCGAGCCAGATTAATCCGCATTTCCTCTATAATACCTTGGACACCATCATCTGGATGGCAGAATTTCAGGACAGTCAGAGAGTGGTTCAAGTGACCAAGTCCTTGGCTACCTACTTCCGCTTGGCGCTCAATAAAGGCAAGGATTTGATTTGCCTGTATGACGAAATCAACCATGTCCGCCAGTATCTCTTTATCCAGAAACAACGCTATGGAGATAAACTGGAATACGAAATTAATGAAAATCCTGCCTTTGATAATCTAGTCTTGCCCAAGCTGGTGTTGCAACCTCTAGTAGAAAATGCTCTTTACCATGGCATCAAGGAGAAAGAAGGTCAGGGTCATATTAGAGTCTCTGCCCAGAAACAGGATTCAGGATTGGTCATCCGCATTGAGGATGATGGAGTTGGTTTCCAAGCTACTGGCGATAGTAGTCAAAGTCAACTCAAACGTGGGGGAGTTGGTCTTCAAAATGTTGATCAACGGCTCAAACTTCACTTTGGAGAACATTACCAGATGAAGATCGATTCTATTCCCTCAAAAGGTACGACAGTTGAAATATACATAAATAGAATAGAAACTAGCTAACTCCCAGTCAATTCTGGGAGTTTTATGCGTAATTGGGCAAGCATTCTAGGTTGTCTATCTTGCTAAAACGTAGAAAAAACGATATGATAGATAATGACAAAAGAGGTATCAAGTATGAAGGAAAAAGACATTCAAAGAGAAACAAGCCAGATTGTAAAAGATGTGTTGGAAAAGGCCAATTTGAAGCAAGGATCTATCTTTGTTTTGGGCCTTTCTTCTAGTGAGGTGATAGGTGGTCAGATTGGCAAGGAATCCAGCAAAGAAATTGGGGAAATCATTGTGAAGACCATCCTAGATATCCTAGAAGAAAATGGAATTCATCTAGCCGTTCAAGGTTGTGAACATGTCAATCGGGCCCTCGTCGTTGAACGTCAGGTGGCAGAGCAGTTTGACCTGGAAATAGTCAGTGTCCTTCCTACCCTCCATGCAGGAGGTTCAGGTCAGTTGGCAGCCTTCAAGTTTATGCAAGATCCAGTTGAGGTTGAATTTATCAAGGCACATGCTGGATTGGATATCGGAGACACTGCAATTGGCATGCATGTTAAGCATGTTCAGGTTCCGATTCGTCCTCTTTTGAGAGAGATTGGTCATGCCCACGTAACGGCTCTAGCTAGCCGTCCAAAATTAATTGGAGGTGCGCGTGCGCAGTATCCACAAGATTCTATCAGAAAGTCGTGAGAATGAGAAAAACAAAACAACAACTAGAAAAAATCACCAAATATTCGATTCGTAAGCTAACTGTTGGGGTAGGTCCTGTAGCCATCGGGGCCTTCCTTTTTGGTGCTAGTACCCTTTCAGTAGATAAGGTGCATGCCAATGAAGTCAGCGGTGCTCATAGCGTTCATTACCGTTATTTGGCGGAGCAGGAATTGACCGAGTCTGAAAAAGCTCTGATTCATCATGAGGTTCCTACAGAATTTCAAGATGATGATATTCTCTATGTAGTTTATCGCAAGAAGGCAACTAACAGTCAACAACTTCCTTACACAGGAAGTAAGGAGCTAGCCCTAGCAGGTCTTGGATTGGCAACGGCTTCTCTAGCAGTATTTTTGGTGTCCAAAAAAGGTCGCAAAGAGGTTCTAGGTGTTCTCTTGATTGGTTCTCTAGGAGCTAGCACTTTTGTACCTTATGGGACATTCGCATTTGAAAATAAAGAATTGCTTTCTTATAACCAAACTATTTCAGCCTCTACACATGAAGGCTTGGCTGAAGGGATTATTCACATCGAAGGCTATGAATACATTGGATACTTTAAGGAAGCAGAACTCCATCCATCAAGACCGGATTCAGCTGAGAAGCCTCAGTTGCCAGTCGAAAAGCAAAGTGCAAATGAAATCGAGAAAACAGAAGTAGTTCAAGAAAGACCTGCTGTCACTCCAGAAACTGTCATCGAAAAACCTGTAGAAGAGAATCCAGTTGCTCCTGCTGTTGAAGAAAAACCAGTTTCTGAAAAGCCTCAGACCAGACTGGAAGTGAGCTTGGTGGAGATTCCGTTTGAAACAGTCACAAATCCAGATGCGAATCTAGCAGAAGGACAGACTCGTATCGTCACAGCTGGAGTAAATGGTCAGCGTCGCCTTGTAACTAAAGTATCGATGGTCAACGGTCAAGAAGTTAGAGAAGTCATCGAAAACCAAGTAGTCCAAAATCCTGTGTCGCAAGTTATTGCAGTCGGAACTAAGAAAGAGGTGCAACCTGCCCCAACTCTAGTACCACAAGCTGAACCAACTTACCAAGTAGCAAAAGGTACACAAGAAGAAGGTAAGACAGGCCAAGCCTTAACGCAACCTGAATTGCCAGATGCTCCAGTAGAAGTAAAAGGAACTCAAGAAGAAGGTAAAGAAGGCCAAGCCTTAACGCAACCTGAATTGCCAGATGCTCCAGTAGAAGTAAAAGGAACCCAAGAAGAAGGTAAGGTAGGACAAGCTCTGACGCAACCAGAATTGCCAGAGGCTCCAGTAGAAGCCAAAGGAACTCAAGAAGAAGGTAAAGCAGGTCATGCCCTTGTACAAGAACAGTTACCTGAGTACAAAGTAACTGAGGGAACCCTTGTTGAAACATCGACTACAGACCTAGACTACAAAACTGAAACGACTGAGGATCCAACCAAGTATACGGACGAAGAAACTGTCGTAAGAAATGGTGAAAAAGGAAGTCAAGTTACTAAAACAACTTATAAAACAGTAGAAGGTGTTAAAACTGACCAAGTTCTTTCAACTAGCACAGAAGTTACCAAGGAGCCTGTAAACCAACAGGTAAGTCGTGGTACAAAACCAATTGAAGGAACTCTTGTAGAAGAAAGTCTTGAAAAGATTCCATTTAAGGAAGTTGTTAAAGAAGATGACCAACTGAAAAAAGGCTTAGAAGTTGTAGCTCAAGAAGGAAAAGAAGGCCAGAAAAAAATCACCAAGACCTTTAATACCATTAAGGGAGTTAAAACAGAAGACGCTCCAAAAGTTACAGAGGAAATCCTTGAGGCACCTCAAGACAAAATTTTAAAACGTGGTACCAAGAGTTTTGAAAAACCAGTTTTGACCATCACAGCAGTTGAACCTAAGGATTTCAAGCGTACTTCAGATGTTAAATATAGTCTAGAAAATCCAAGTAAGGCGGCCATTAAATCTATCACCCTAACTCTGAAAAAAGGTGATGAGATTGTGAAAACCTTGAATGTTTCACCAGACGACTTGACAACGACCCTGACAGATTTGCAGTACTACAAGGATTATAAACTTGAAACGAAGATGGTTTATGACCGTGGTGAGGGTGATGAGGAAGAAGTTCTGAAAGAAGAACCGCTAAGAATTGACCTCAAAAAAGTTGAAATCAAAAACATCAAAGAAACAAGCTTGATGAGTGTGGATGCTGAAGGAAAAGAAACAGATAAGAGCTTATTAACTGAAAAGCCAACAGATGTTGCTCCATTATATTTACGTGTAACAACGCATGATAATAAGACAACAAGACTTGCAGTAAGTTCTGTTGAAGAAGTGGTTGTTGATGGAAAAACATTGTACAAAGTTGTAGCAAAAGCTCCTGACTTAGTTCAACGTAGAGCTGATGATACACTAAGTGAAGAGTATGTTCATTACTTTGAAAAACAATTACCAAAGATTGGAAATGTCTATTACAACTTTAAAGAACTCATTGAGGATATGCAAAAAGACCCAACTGGTGAGTTTAAACTTGGTGCAGACCTTAATGCAACTAACGTACCAACTCCAAATAAGGAATATGTACCTGGTAAATTTAGCGGTCACTTAACAAGTGTTGATGGTAAACAATATTCAATCCACAACATGGCACGTCAACTATTCGGTAATATCGAAGGTGGTTCAGTTAAAAATATTAACTTAGCTAACGTTAACATCAATATGCCTTGGATTGAAAACATTTCTGCCCTTGCTAGATCTGTTAAAAATGCTACTGTTGAGAACGTTAAAGTTACTGGTAGCATTCTTGGTAAAGATGGAATATCTGGTATCACTAATAAGGTAGATATTGGTGGACAACTGACAAATATTGCCTTTATCGGGAAACTTACTGGTGTTGGTGATAGACCTTGGGGTATGGCTGGTATCGCCGGTGAAGTTTGGAAAGGTAACATTAAGAAAGCTTATGTAGATGCTGATATGGTTGCTAATAAAGCTCGTGCTGGTGGACTTGTTGCTGTTACGGATAACGGTTCTGATCCTAACGGTATTGATAAATATGCTTCTGTACGTAATGCGGTGACTAAAGGTACTATCGATATTAAGAACCCTGTTGAAGTTGGTGGTTTCATCAGTAAAAACTGGACATGGGGTAGAGTTGCAGATACTGTTTCAATGATGAAAGTTAAAAACGGTGAAGAATTCTACGGATCTAGAGATATTGATACTGAAGATGGTTACTATACAAACGATGTACTAGAAAGAAACTTTGTAGTAAAAGATGTTAGTACAGGTAGTCGTTCATATAAACGCTCACGTTCTAATAGAATTAAAGAAATTAGTCTTGAAGAAGCAAATAAAAAAATCGAGGCAATGGGTATCACAGCCGATAAATTTGAAATTGTTCCACTTGTGGAAGATAAATTGAATCAAGCCAAACCAAAAGCTGATACGTATAAAGATACTCAAGATTACAATGCAGAACGTGAACTTGCATACCGTAATATTGAAAAACTTCAACCGTTCTACAATAAAGAGTGGATTATCAATCAAGGGAACAAGATTCCTGAAGGATCTAAATTATTAACGACTGAAGTATTATCTGTAACAGGTATGAAAGATGGACAATTTGTAACAGACTTGTCAGATGTCGATCATATTATGATTCATTATGCTGATGGTACGAAAGAAGAAAAAGCTGTGTCACCTAAGGCTACATCAAACGTGGAGCAAGTAAAAGAATATGGTATTACAGATTTAGGAGATGTAGTTTACACACCAAATATGGTGGTTAAAGACCGTACTCAATTACTAAGTGATATTAAAGCAAAACTAGATACAATTACTCTTGAATCTCCTGAAGTTCGTGCGATAACAGGTAATGTTGGAGCATTATATTTAGAAGAAAGTTTCGCAGAAGTAAAAGGAAATCTTGATAAATTAGTAAAAGCTCTTGTTGAAAATGAAGATCATCAGTTAAATGGTGATGAGGCAGCCATCAAAGCACTTCTTAAGAAAGTAGAAGATAATAAAGCTAAAATTATGATGGCACTTACTTACCTCAATCGTTATTATGGAATTGAATATGGTGACTTGGACATTAAGAATATGATGATGTTTAAACCAGACTTCTATGGTAAGACACCAAGTGTTATTGACAGATTGATTCGAATTGGCTCGCAAGAAAAGAACTTAAAGGGTGATAGAACTCAAGATGCATACCGTGAAATTATTTCAGGAGACACTGGTAAAGGTGATTTACGTAGTTTCTTAGATTATAATATGCGTCTCTTCACAAATGACACTGATCTTAATGATTGGTTTATTCACTCAGCGAAAAATGTTTATGTTGTAGAACCTGAAACAACAAATCCAGACTTTAAAAATAAACGTCATCGTGTCTTTGATGGTCTGAATAATAATATGCATGCACGTATGATTTTACCATTATTGAACTTGAAGAAAGCACATATCTTTATGATTTCAACCTATAATACTATGGCTTATAGTTCATTTGAAAAATATGGTAAAAATACGGAAGCTGAACGTGAAGCTTTCAAAGAACGTATTAATTATGTAGCTAAAGCACAACAAACATACTTAGACTTCTGGTCACGTCTTGCACTTCCGAATGTTCGAGATAGACTGCTTAAGAGCCAAAATATGGTTCCTACACCTGTATGGGATAATCAAGCTTATGCGGGTATTAAGGATGCTAATCGTCGTGGATATGGTACAGATGGTAAGGTAGCGACACCAATTCGTGAGTTATTTGGTCCAACAGATAGATGGCATCAAATTAATTGGAATATGGGAGCGATGGCTAAAGTCTATGCAAAACCATATGAAGATGAACAAGTTTTCTTCATGGTAACAAATATGTTAGAGGACTTTGGTATTTCAGCATTTACACATGAAACAACTCACGTAAATGACCGTATGGCATATCTTGGTGGTCATGGACATCGTCAAGGTACAGATCTTGAAGCGTACGCGCAGGGTATGTTACAAACGCCTGATAAATCAACTTCAAATGGTGAATATGGAGCATTAGGGGTTAATATGGCTTATCATCGTCAAAATGACGGAAATCAATGGTATAACCCAGATCCTGAAAAATTACAGACTCGTGAACAAATTGATCACTATATGAAGAATTACAATGATGCTCTTATGATGTTAGATCATCTTGAGGCTGATGCTGTATTACCGCAGTTAAATGGAAATACGAGTCGCTGGTTCAAGAAAATGGATCGACAATATCGTAGTGGAAATTCAGGTCATCAGTTCGATAAAATTCGTGAGTTGACAGAGGATGAGAAAAAAGTAGCAATCAATACTATTGATGATTTAATTACTAATAACCTAATGACGAAACATGGTGCTCCTGGTGATGGTACTTATAATCCAACGGATTTTGGGTCTGCTTATGTCAATATGAACATGATGACTGGTATCTATGGTGGAAATACAAGTACTGGTGCTCCTGGTGCGGCATCCTTTAAACACAATACATTCCGTATGTGGGGTTACTTCGGATATGAGAATGGATTTGTTGGATATGCTTCTAGTAAGTATCAAGATGCAGCTAATAAAGAAAATAATAAGATGTTAGGTGATGACTTCATTATCAAGAAAGTTTCTAATAACAGATTTAGTACTCTTGAAGAATGGAAAAAAGCTTATTATCAAGAAGTGAAAGCAAAAGCTGACAAAGGATTTACTGCAATTGAAATTGATGGTAAACAAATTACTAATTATGCTGAGCTAAAAGTCTTATTTGATAAGGCGGTTGAGGCTGATCTAGCAGGTGGAGGAACAGCTAAAACTGTAGAGCTTAAATCAAAAGTCTTTAAAGCACTTCTTAAGAATACTGATGGATTCACAGGAAATCTTTTTAAAGCATAAATTGTATTAAATAGATGAGTAAAAAGGTAGATTAAGTTTTTCTTGATTTACCTTTTTATGCTATACTTAAGCTATGCATAGAAAAACAGTGATTGATTTTAGGGCTTTGGGGGAGAGATACACCTTTACCCAGCCGATCAAAGAGTTAAAAACGAGAAATGTAGAAGAAGTGGCGGACTTGTTGGCACAAGTGGAAAGCTACCAAGAGCAAGGCTACTATGTGGTGGGATATGTCAGCTACGAGGCTGCACCTGCTTTTGAGGAGAAACTAGCAGTTTGCAAGGCTCCCCTACTGGGAGAGTACCTGCTATATTTTACAGTTCATGATAGGGTAGAAACATCACCTATTCCTTTGACTTATGATGAGGTTGATTTGCCCTCAAATTGGCAGGAAGTGACGTCTGCAGAGGACTATGAAAAGGCAATTGCCCAGATTCACCATCATTTGCGGCAGGGGGATACCTATCAGGTTAACTACACCGTCCAACTCAAGCAGGACTTAAGTGCCAATCCGTTTGCCATCTACAATCGTATGGTGGTAGAGCAGGAGGCGGGCTACAATGCCTATGTGGAACATGACGAAATGGCAGTGATTTCCATGAGCCCAGAGCTCTTTTTTGAGCAAAACGACCGTGAGTTAACTACGCGACCAATGAAGGGAACGACTCAGCGTGGAGTGATTGACCAAGAAGATCTTGACCAAGCTAGTTGGTTGGAGCAGGATCCTAAAAATCGCTCTGAAAATATGATGATTGTGGACCTCTTGCGCAATGATATGAACCGTATTTCTGAAGTGGGGAGTGAGCATGTGGAGCGTCTCTGCCAAGTGGAACAGTATTCAACGGTTTGGCAGATGACTTCGACCATCAAGAGTCAGTTGCGAGAGGATGTGGACCTTGTTGAAATCTTCCGTTCTCTCTTTCCTTGTGGTTCCATAACGGGTGCTCCGAAAATTGCGACTATGGAGATTATCAAAAATTTGGAACCTCAACCGCGCGGAGTTTACTGTGGAACGATTGGTCTCTTACTTCCAAATGGGCGACGGATTTTCAATGTTGCCATTCGGACCATTCAACTGCATCAAGGGAAAGCCATCTATGGAGTAGGTGGCGGCATTACATGGGATAGCACTTGGGAATCTGAATACCTCGAGGTTCATCAAAAGGCGGCAGTCCTTTATCGTAAACAAGCTTGCTTCCAATTAATCACAACTGGAAAAATCAGCCAAAAACAACTGCTGTTTGAAGAGCAACATATAGAAAGACTGAGAAAAGCGAGTCGATATTTTGCATATTCTTTTGATGTAGAAGACTTGAGACAAAAGATAGAGGAAGAGTGTCAGGCTTGTGATGCTAATCAAGATTACCGTCTACGAATCAGTCTCAACAAGTCTGGAGAAATAGAATTCAATCGTCAAATCTTAACACCTCTTAGTCCGAACTTCTGTCAGGTAAAACTTTGCCTTCAGGAAGCGGATTTACAGCAAGCATTTACCTATTTTAAAACGACTCATAGACCACATTTGAGCCTAGGGGAACAAGAGATCATTTACTACAATAAGTCAGGAGAAATGCTTGAAACCTCTATCGGAAATTTGGTTTTGAAAATCGCTGGGAAACTCTATACACCGCCAGTCCGACTTGGAATCTTACCAGGAATTTACCGTCAGCATTTGCTGGAAACAGGACAGGTAGAAGAGAAAGTCTTGACCTTAAAAGATTTAGCCCAAGCAGAAGCTATTTACGGTTGTAATGCAGTGAGGGGCTTGTATGAATTAATCCTAGAGGAGAACTAAATGAAATTAATATTTTTACATGGCCTAGGTCAGTCAGCAGATAGTTGGAAAGAAGTGCAAGAGTTGCTTGTAGATTATTCTTCTGAAGCCCTAGAGTTATTTCCTTCCGGAGTTGCTACCTATCAAGAAGCCAAGGAGCGAGTATATCAGTACCTAGCTCAAGAGACTGAACCTTTTGTTTTGGTTGGATTGTCCTTAGGTGCTGCTCTGGCACTAGAACTTTCCGGTTACGATTTACCAAATCTCCGAGCTCTGGTTCTATCAGGATGTCCACTTAAACTGTCCGGTAATATCCTATTTTATCTTCAGTTGCTGATATTTAAATTGCTTCCCAAAAGGGTATTTGAAAAACAGGGGGCAGATAAGGCTCTTATGGTTGGTATTTCCGAAGAATTAAAAACACTTGATTTAAGGGAGATTGCAAAGACTTGCCCCTATCCAACCTTGCTAATTTGTGGTAGCAAAGATAAACCGAATCTTAGTTCTATGATAAGTCTTCATAAACTAATATCAGAATCCCAATTTCAGATTATCCCTGACGGTCCTCATGTCTTGAATAAGGAAAAACCAAAGGAGTTTGTAGAAAAGACCAGAAGTTTCCTTGAATTACTGAAATAAGTTTGATAAAATAATATTGAAATCGATAACATTCCTATAGGAGAAGGAAATGAACAAACGTCTATTTTTTAAAATGAGTCTGGCAACCTTGCCAGTTTTGGCTTTGTTTTCACAACCAGTTTTAGCGGAAGAAAACATCCATTTTTCTAGCTGTAAGGAAGCTTGGGCTAATGGCTATTCGGATCTTCATGAGGGGGATCCTGGTTATTCTGCCAAGTTAGACCGTGATCATGATGGTGTGGCTTGTGAATTGGAGAATGCCCCTAAGGGTGCCTTCAAAGCAAAACAAGAGATTACAACTCAAACTGATACAAGTTCAGCAACAACAAGAGGCTGGGTTAAGCAGGATGGTGCTTGGTACTATTTTGATGGAAATGGAAATCCAGTGAAAAATGCATGGCAGGGAAGCTATTATCTGAAAGCAGATGGTAGAATGGCACAGAGCGAATGGATTTATGATGCTTCCTATCAAGCTTGGTATTATTTGAAATCAGATGGTTCTTATGCTTATAGTACATGGCAAGGAAATTACTATTTGAAATCAGATGGCAAAATGGCTATCAATGAATGGGTTTATGATGCTACTTACCAAGCTTGGTATTATCTAAAATCAGATGGTTCTTATGTTTATAGTGCATGGCAAGGAAATTACTATTTGAAATCAGATGGTAAAATGGCTATCAATGAATGGGTTTATGATGCCACCTATCAAGCTTGGTATTATTTGACATCAGATGGATCTTATGCTTACAGCACGTGGCAAGGGAATTACTATTTGAAATCAGATGGTAAAATGGCTATCAATGAATGGGTTGATGGTGGACGTTATTATGTTGGTGCTGACGGAGTTTGGAAGGAGAGTCAAGCGAGTACAAGTTCTTCTTCTAGTGATGATAGCAATAGTGAATATTCTGCTGCTTTAGGAAAGGCAAAAAGTTATAATTCGTTATTCCATATGTCAAAAAAACGTATGTATAGACAATTAACTTCTGATTTTGATAAATTTTCAAATGATGCAGCTCAATATGCGGTTGATCATTTAGAAGCTGATTATAAATATAATGCGTTGTTTAATGCTAAGAACTATAGAAAATTATTTAATATGTCTAAATCTGGTCTTTTCAATCAATTGACCTCTTCTATAGATGGCTTTACAGAAGAGGAAGCTCAATATGCAATTGATCATTTAGATGACTAACAGATACTGGTAGGCGAAAAATTCCTTATAATTCATTTACGCAAACCTTTGCATAAGCAACTAAAATTTGTTATACTAGTACTGTAAGCATTTTCAATTAATTCATAATGAAAAAGGAGAATATGATGAGTCAAAAGATTATTGGGATTGACCTTGGTGGAACTTCTATCAAATTTGCAATCTTAACCACAGCAGGAGAAATCCAAGAAAAATGGTCTATCAAGACTAATATTTTGGATGAGGGAAGTCATATCGTAGATGATATGATTGAGTCTATTCAACATCGTTTGGACTTGCTTGGATTGGCAGCAGCGGACTTCCAAGGAATTGGGATGGGATCACCAGGTGTGGTTGACCGTGAAAAAGGGACTGTTATCGGTGCCTACAACCTCAACTGGAAAACCCTTCAACCAATTAAAGAGAAGATTGAAAAGGCCTTGGGTATTCCATTCTTCATCGATAATGATGCCAACGTAGCTGCTCTTGGTGAGCGTTGGATGGGGGCTGGTGATAACCAACCAGATGTTGTATTTATGACACTCGGTACTGGTGTTGGTGGCGGTATCGTCGCTGAAGGCAAATTGCTTCACGGTGTTGCTGGTGCAGCAGGTGAGCTTGGTCATATCACTGTTGACTTTGATCAACCAATCGCATGTACTTGCGGTAAGAAAGGTTGCCTTGAGACAGTTGCTTCAGCAACAGGGATTGTCAACTTGACTCGTCGCTATGCCGATGAATACGAAGGCGATGCAGCCTTGAAACGCTTGATTGATAATGGAGAAGAAGTAACCGCTAAGACTGTCTTTGATTTGGCAAAAGAAGGAGACGATCTTGCTTTGATCGTTTACCGTAACTTCTCACGTTACTTGGGAATCGCTTGTGCTAACATTGGCTCAATCCTAAACCCATCAACAATCGTTATCGGTGGTGGTGTATCAGCTGCGGGAGAATTCCTTCTACAAGGTGTTCAAAAAGTCTACGATGAAAATACCTTCCCACAAGTACGCACAACTACTAAACTAGCTCTTGCAACTCTAGGAAATGACGCTGGAGTTATCGGAGCAGCATCACTTGTATTGCAATAAAATAGAAAAAGGAGAAAATTGCTTTCCAGAAGCGAGTGATTTTCCTCCTTTCTTTTTTTATGCTATACTAGTTAGGAAATAAATGAGGTGAGAGTAAATGACAAAATCAGATACGATTTTTAAAGAGAATATTGAACGCATTCTAAAGGAAGGTGTTTTCTCAGAGCAAGCACGTCCCAAGTACAAGGATGGGACAGTTGCCAACTCTAAGTACGTAACGGGTGCCTTTGCAGAGTATGACTTGGCCAAGGGGGAATTCCCCATTACAACCTTGCGTCCCATTGCAATCAAATCAGCTATCAAAGAAGTTCTCTGGATCTACCAAGACCAGTCAAATAGCCTAGACGTGCTTAATGACAAGTACAATGTTCACTACTGGAATGACTGGGAAGTGGGAGATACGGGAACCATCGGTGAGCGCTATGGTGCCGTTGTTAAGAAACACGATATCATCAATAAGATTCTCAAGCAGTTGGAAGCCAACCCTTGGAACCGCCGCAATATCATTTCGCTCTGGGATTACCAAGCTTTCGAAGAAACAGATGGGCTGCTCCCGTGCGCTTTTCAGACCATGTTTGATGTCCGCCGTGTAGATGGGGAAATTTATTTGGATGCGACCTTGACCCAGCGTTCTAATGATATGCTGGTGGCCCACCATATCAACGCTATGCAGTATGTAGCTCTTCAAATGATGATTGCCAAGCATTTTGGCTGGAAGGTTGGGAAGTTCTTCTACTTCATCAACAACCTCCATATCTATGACAATCAATTTGAACAAGCTCAGGAATTGCTTCGTCGTGAGCCGTCAAACTGCCAACCACGTTTGGTTTTGAATGTGCCAGATGGGACTAATTTCTTTGATATCAAAGCGGAAGACTTTGAGTTGGTGGATTATGACCCTGTCAAACCACAGTTGAAGTTTGACCTAGCTATTTAAAAGAATAGAAAAAAGAAGTTGAGACAATAAATCTCAACTTCTTTTGTTTTTTAACGTGATACGCGGCGACGGGCTGCTTTTTTACGGTTTTCTTCGATGAAAGCTGCTTTTTGCTCTTCTGGTTCGATCACTTTCTTTTTAAATGCGTATACTGCACCTGCGACGGCAGCGACAGTTCCTGCGACACCTGTTACAAGACCTTTAGCGAATCCTTTAGCCATGAGTCTTCCTCCTTTATCTTCTTAATCAGCCAGCCCCCTCAAGAGGTCACATTTTTCTGACTGACCTTTTTGTGTTATAATAATAGTAACGAAAAAATGGGAATTTTTCAAGGAAAAAAGATGAAAACAAAAATAATTGTGATTGTTGGACCGACTGCAGTTGGAAAGACAGCTCTAGCCATTGAAGTTGCAAAGCGTTTTAATGGCGAAGTGGTTAGTGGCGATAGTCAGCAGGTTTACCGAGGTCTAGATATTGGGACGGCTAAGGTTAGTCCAGAAGAGCAGGCAGCTGTTCCTCATCATTTAATCGATGTTAGAGAGGTAACCGAGTCTTACTCGGCTTTTGATTTTGTTTCAGAAGCTAAGAAGGCTATTGAGGATATTCAAAGCCGTGGCAAGCTAGCTATTATTGCTGGTGGGACTGGGCTTTATATCCAGAGCTTGCTTGAAGGCTACCACCTAGGTGGTGAGACTCCTCATGAGGAGATTTTAGCTTATCGAGCTAGTTTGGAGCCATATTCAGATGAGGAATTAGCCCATTTGGTGGAGCAAGCAGACCTTGAGATTCCCCAGTTTAATCGTCGTCGTGCGATGCGTGCCTTGGAAATTGCCCATTTTGGTCAGGATTTGGAAAATAAAGAGAGTCTATATGAACCGCTGATTATCTGCTTGGACGATGAGCGCAGTCAGCTTTATGAGCGTATCAATCACCGAGTGGACCTGATGTTTGAAGCTGGACTTCTAGACGAAGCTAAGTGGTTGTTTGACCATTATCCAGATGTGCAGGCTGCTAAAGGGATTGGTTACAAGGAACTCTTTCCTTACTTCCGTGGAGAGCAGACCTTGGAGGATGCTAGTGAGAGTCTCAAACAGGCGACTCGTCGTTTTGCCAAACGTCAGTTGACCTGGTTCCGTAATCGCATGCAGGTGACCTTTTATCAGATTGGAGAAACTGGTGTAAAAGATCGCATTTTAAGCCAGATAGAGGAGTTTTTAGATGATTGAAACGGAGAAAAAAGAGGAACGGGTCCTGCTCATTGGTGTAGAATTGCAGGGCATGGACAATTTTGATCTCTCTATGGAAGAATTGGCCAGTTTAGCGAAAACAGCAGGGGCAGTCGTTGTAGATAGCTACAGACAAAAACGTGAAAAATATGATTCCAAGACCTTCGTCGGCTCTGGTAAGTTAGAAGAAATTGCGCTTATGGTGGATGCAGAAGAAATTACCACTGTCATCGTCAACAACCGTTTAACTCCACGGCAAAATGTCAATTTAGAAGAAGTTCTCGGTGTCAAGGTCATTGACCGTATGCAGTTGATTTTGGATATCTTTGCCATGCGAGCTCGAAGCCATGAAGGGAAGCTCCAAGTTCACCTAGCTCAGCTCAAATATCTCTTGCCTCGCTTGGTTGGTCAGGGAATTATGCTCAGTCGTCAGGCAGGGGGAATTGGTTCCCGTGGACCTGGTGAAAGCCAGCTGGAGCTGAATCGTCGTAGTGTTCGCAATCAAATTACGGATATCGAGCGCCAGCTCAAGGTGGTTGAGAAAAATCGGGCGACTGTCAGAGAAAAACGTTTGGAGTCAAGCACCTTTAAGATTGGTTTGATTGGTTACACCAATGCTGGGAAATCAACCATCATGAACACTTTGACCAGTAAGACACAGTATGAAGCAGACGAGCTCTTTGCGACTTTGGACGCGACAACTAAGAGTATCCATCTGGGAGGCAATCTCCAAGTAACTTTGACAGATACAGTTGGCTTTATTCAAGATTTGCCGACAGAGTTGGTGTCCAGTTTCAAGTCAACCTTGGAAGAAAGCAAGCATGTGGACCTTCTGGTTCATGTTATTGATGCTAGCAATCCTTACCATGAGGAGCATGAAAAAACAGTTCTGTCCATCATGAAAGACCTGGATATGGACGACATTCCTCGCTTGACCCTCTATAATAAAGCGGATTTGGTGGAGGATTTCACGCCTACCCAAACGCCTTATGCCCTCATTTCTGCCAAGTCTGAGGATAGTCGTGAGAATTTGCAGGCTTTGTTTTTAGAGAAAATCAAGGATATTTTTGAATCCTTTACCCTGCGCGTGCCTTTTTCTAAGTCCTACAAGATTCATGATTTAGAAAGTGTTGCGATTTTGGAAGAACGCGATTATCAGGAGGATGGCGAAGTAATTAGAGGTTACATTTCTGAGAAAAACAAATGGAGGTTAGAGGAATTTTATGACTGATATTAAAACGTTGGCTCTAAAATATGGGGGCTATACAAGTCTAGACAAGGTCTATCTGGATCAACTTCTAGCTGGTAGAACAGAGCAAGAGCAGTTGGCACTGATCACTCCTCCGCCCAGCGTGGTCAATGCTTACTTTGCAGAACTCTACCAAAAAAAGAGTCCTGAAGCGGCAACCGATTATTTTGCGGAACTCAGTCAAGAACTGAATCTTTACAATACTGAACCTAGTTTCACCCTCGAAAACAAGCCTTTTATTCGCCTAAACCTGTCTGGTAAATCCTTTGGTTTTTGTTATGAGAGTGAGGGTCTGGGTAGAATTTTCTCTGAAAATGAAGAGGTTATTTCAGAAGACTTGCTCTTTGAAATTGCGCAAATTTTCCCCCATCAACTGGTCTTTGAGGAGTCTGGCAAGATTTACATGAAGGCTGTTGGAGATGAGGAAATTGTTAGTGTGGAAAATCTCACAGCTTTGACTGATTTGGAAAGCTTGGCTGACGGTCGTAAGCGTCTAAAAGGTTATAGTCAAGAGGATTTACTGCAAGAAGTTGCTTCTTTTTCTGGCAAGCGCTATTTCCGATCGGAAAACCGCACAGCCATGTTATATATTGATTAATTAGAAAGTATCGAATGGATATTCAATTTTTAGGAACGGGGGCTGGCCAGCCCTCTAAAGCCCGCAATGTCTCCAGTCTCGCCCTGAAACTCTTGGACGAGATTAACGAAGTCTGGCTCTTTGACTGTGGAGAAGGTACGCAAAATCGCATTCTGGAAACCACAATTCGACCACGTAAGGTCAGCAAAATCTTTATTACCCACCTACATGGAGACCACATCTTTGGCTTGCCAGGTTTCCTTTCTAGCCGTGCCTTTCAGGCCAATGAAGAGCAGACAGATTTGGAAATCTATGGACCTCAGGGAATCAAGTCATTTGTCTTAACCAGCCTTCGTGTGTCAGGTTCTCGTCTGCCCTACCGCATTCATTTCCATGAGTTTGACCAAGATTCCCTTGGGAAAATCCTTGAGACCGATAAATTCACTGTGCATGCAGAGGAGTTGGACCACACTATTTTCTGCGTTGGCTATCGTGTCATGCAAAAGGACTTGGAAGGAACTTTAGATGCTGAAAAGCTCAAGGCAGCTGGAGTCCCATTTGGCCCACTTTTTGGGAAAATCAAGAACGGGCAGGATGTTGTTTTGGAAGATGGAACTGAAATCAAGGCAGCAGACTATATCTCAGCTCCACGTCCAGGTAAGATTATCACCATTCTGGGTGACACCCGAAAAACCAATGCTAGTGTGCGTCTGGCTGTCAATGCCGATGTCCTTGTCCATGAATCGACTTATGGCAAGGGTGATGAAAAAATTGCTCGTAACCATGGCCACTCTACTAACATGCAAGCTGCACAAGTAGCAGTAGAAGCAGGTGCCAAACGACTCCTGCTCAACCATATCAGTGCCCGTTTTCTCTCAAAAGATATCAGCAAGCTCAAGAAAGATGCTGCTAGCATTTTTGAAAATGTGCATGTGGTCAAAGACTTGGAAGAAGTGGAAATCTAAAAGATTGAGGAAGGATAAGTATGCCTACTATTCTCATTACCGGAGCTAGCGGTGGTCTAGCTCAAGAAATGGTCAAACTTTTACCAGAAGACCAGCTCATCTTGCTTGGTCGAGATAGGGAAAAATTAGCTCAACTCTACGGAAATCATCCCCATGCAGAATTGATTGAAATCGACATTACCGATGATTCATCCTTAGAAACTCTGGTAGCAGACCTCTATCTCCGCTATGGCAAGATTGATGTCTTGATAAACAACGCTGGTTACGGGATCTTTGAGGAATTTGACCAGATTTCTGACCAAGATATTCATCAGATGTTTGAGGTCAATACCTTTGCCCTAATGAATCTGTCTTGTCGCCTTGCTGCTCGTATGAAGGAAAGCCGAAAAGGCCATATCATCAATATCGTCAGCATGGCAGGTCTGATCGCTACTGGCAAGTCCAGTCTCTACTCAGCGACCAAGTTTGCGGTCATTGGTTTTTCAAATGCGTTACGCCTCGAACTTATGTCCTACGGTGTTTATGTAACGACGATCAATCCAGGACCAATCCGCACAGGATTTTTTGACCAGGCCGACCCAGATGGAACCTATCTCAAGTCGGTTGAACGCTTCCTGCTAGAACCAGATGCAGTGGCTAAAAAAATTGTTAAGATTATAGGTAAAAACAAACGCGAACTCAATCTACCGATGTTGTTGAACCTAGCCCATAAGTTTTATACCCTCTTTCCTAAGCTAGCTGATAAGTTGGCAGGGGAAACTTTTAATTATAAGTAAAAAAGTTGTTCCTAACATGGAGCAACTTTTTTTTACGATTAGAACAAATCAATACCAGTCTTATTTAATGCATGGCAATGATAAGTGAAGGCGTTTATAAAATTAGAGTAGTATTGCTGATCAATAAATTTTGCGCTTTGAAGATAATTAAATAGATTTTTCGCTAAAGGAATAGCCTCAGGTTTATTCCATCTAAATTGATTGTAAACATGTTCAACTTCTAGGAACATGAGTGGAATAGCTAGATAGCCTCGTTCGAAGGTCTGAAGTGATTTAATTTTTTTAATAATATCATCAGCCTTTTGATAGTAGCCCAATTCAGAGAAGTATTTTGCAGAGAAAGTAAGAGCATTTAAAATACGGATGTAGGTGTCAGTATTAGCACTTTCTTTGTACATAAGTAGTAATTGTTTGGTCATATGGTCAATGAGTTCCATCGGGCAATGATTGACGATAACACGATAAATTTCAAGTTCGATACTATTAAAGACATCCGATTTCATTAAATGCTTGATAATGTTTTGAATTCTGGCAATGGTTTCTGGACTCTTTGATATGGTTGGATAATGTCTTAATTTAATAGATTTAAAAATCATTTCTGCTTGAAGTGGATTGTCTTTTAGATAGACATCAAATAATTTTTCGTATTCTTCAATGTAAGTGAGGATATCTTCTTCATGGACCACATGCTTGCCAAATTCAATAGCAGGTAATTCTAAGCAGTCTCCACCTTTATTTGCATAGGCGAGAACAAAATCATTCCATTCAACTCCGATAACAATTAAAAGTTTGGCAAAGTTTTCAAGTGAAATTCCTTTTTCTCCTTTTTCAAATTGACTTAGGAACTGTGGTGATACGATATCTGAGGCGGCTTCCTTTAGGCTGAGTCCTCGTGCTTCGCGCAGGTACTTAAATGTAGCTCCAAATGGGTATAGATTTTCCATAAATAATCTCCTTACATACTTCTAAGACTATTATACAAAAATTTAGAGAAAAAAATGGAGAAAGAAAACTATAGTTACAAAATATTAGAATTCTATGCTATTTTTTATTTTTATGAACAAGATTGAAACTATAGTTTAAATAGCGAAAAATTTAAATATCTATTATGGTATGATAAGG
>NZ_JVGV01000012.1:0-3882 GCF_001076775.1 Streptococcus pseudopneumoniae | reverse complement strand
CGCAGGTACTTAAATGTAGCTCCAAATGGGTATAGATTTTCCATAAATAATCTCCTTACATACTTCTAAGACTATTATACAAAAATTTAGAGAAAAAAATGGAGAAAGAAAACTATAGTTACAAAATATTAGAATTCTATGCTATTTTTTATTTTTATGAACAAGATTGAAACTATAGTTTAAATAGCGAAAAATTTAAATATCTATTATGGTATGATAAGGTAAAGAATAGCTAAAAAGGAAGCTTGTTATACTAGTATAACAAGGATTGACTTACCACTCAATCCTATTCTATCAGCTATCAAAGGAGAAAATGACATGAGAAGAACTTAAAGGATTGACACTAGAAAAATATCATATTTACTTTCATAGTTATCATAAAATTTTTGAAACATAGAAATATATAAGGAGTTTTGTTATGAGAAACAGAAATGGATTGTTGTTATTAGGTGCACTACTTGCTAGCGCTAGTTTAGCAGCTTGTTCATCATCTATGGATACAAAAGGAAAAGGTATCGTTCAGTTAATGAACGACAATCAAGAGAGAGTTTTCTATAGTGTGATCGATTCTAATGATGATGCATTACCTGGAAAAGATGAAAGAATAAACTACGTCTATATCACAAAAGGAGGAAAACTGAACGGGTACGAAATAGGCGGAGGGACTGTTGGTGCAGCCGTAGAGCTTCATATGGATGAAGTTGTAGGCAAAAACATCAATGAAGTTAGAAAATTAGCTGAAGAAAGATCAAAAAGAAGTTTTGAAATCGATAAAGTTAAAGCTAAGGCGATAACAGATGGATCAGGGAATAACACTACAAAAGAAGAGATAAAATTATATGTTAACGATGAAAATAAACCATCTTACCTTACTTACGTATCTCTAACTAGTGGACAAATTCGCGATAAATACTATGCCGGATATATTGCATACACTTCCAGCGTCGTTTCTTCTGGAGATTTACTCATTACCGAAGTTTCTAAAGGAAATGCAATAGGCTTTGATAAAGTAGATGGTGAAATTGTGAAAGAGAAATAATAAAAAAGAGGTCGCCACCTCTTTTTTATTTTTTCAAGTTGTCCATTGCATACTTGACCTCTTCATCCCTAAATTGTTCGCTTTGGAGTCCATCTCTGGTATCGGAAATTGCAAAGTCTGGTTCTGGCGCAGATTGTTTCAACTCTTTAGCTCTTTCTAGCGCGATTTCCTTCCAATCAATACCTGCATTTTCTACTGCGTATTTTGCCTCTTCAGGTGTAAAGCGATTTTCTCTTTGTAACTCACTCTCGGTGTTGAAACTTGATAAGTGGTTGTTTTTAGCATAGTCCTTAGCTTTTTCTATTGCAGCTTTTTTCCAATCAACATCTACATTATCAATAGCGTAGTTGACTTCTGGGTCATCAAATCCGTCTTCGTAGTCTAACTTTTCTTTAATAACTTTTCTTGAAACGAGAGGAGTTTTAGCATACTCTTTAGCTTTTTCCAATGCATTTTGCTTCCAATCAATACCCACGTTATTAAGTGCGTATTTTATAGCCTCTTCAGAAAAGTCTTCTTCCAACAATTTTTTTTCCATAGCATTGTAAGAAAGGTTAAGACTTTTATCATACGATTTAGCTTTGTCTAACGCTTCTTTTTTTTCTTTTTCTTTGTTTTTTTCAACTTGTGCAGTTTTAGTTTCTGTGTTTTCAGATTTTGAACCACAGGCAACTACAGTAGTCGCAAGAAAAACAATCAGCCCTACTAAACTAGCTAAAGTTATTAATTTTTTGAATTTCATTCATATTCTCCTTTTATACAATTTCCTAAGCCAGTAGCTTTTAAGGTACTGGCTTAGGCTGTTAATGTGTAGTCTATTTTACTCGGTTAAAGGTTTGATCTGGCTCTTGAAGATAGAGTTCTTTATCTTTTAACATATATTTTGTTTTTCCTATTTCTCTTCCTTCATCGTCTGTTATTGTCAATACTTTCTTTTGTTTATTAATTTTCACTAATCTTTTTTCTTTGTCTCCGTCTGAATCTTCAGAGGTGACGGTCCCAGCATTTCCTTTAATCACCATGACTAAATGATCACGTCTTGTTAAAATTTCATAAGTTCCATCTAAGGGATCACTGGTTAATTTACGAATTCCAAAGAACAGAACAAGAAAGATAGCTAGGCTTATCCCGATAGATTGTAGAGGTTTTGTTTCAAATAGTTTTTTAATCTTTTCAATGAGACCATTCATATCTAGATTTTCGATTTGTTTTCCAGCTTTTTCTACAAAAATTGACGCCTCTTTTTTGAGTGCTTCTACTTTATCAGGCTTCTCTGTAACTACTTCATTAATTGATTCTTCCATTCTTTCCGTAGTCTCATCGACTTTTTCTACGGTCACTTCTTCAGTATCTTCGACTTTTTCTACGATTACCTCTTCGTTCATTTGGTTTTCATGTTTTTCCATTATTTTCCCTTTTCTCCCAGTTCAAAAAAATTTTATTTTACCCACTTACCTGAGCCATCTACTTTGTAGCCATCTGGTGTACGTTCGTTAACTGCCATCTTACCATTTGACTTGAGATAGTAGTCACCTACCCATGTGTTACGAGCATAGCTTCCTTCTGATGTTAAGTAATAGTAAGAGCTATAGCTGCTATCATAAACCCATTCGCTCTTAGCCATTTTACCATTTGATTTGAGATAATAGCTACCTACCCAAGTGTTACGCGCATAGCTACCCTCAGATGTTAGGTAATAGTATGAACTATAGTTTTTATCGTAAATCCACTCGCTTTTAGCCATATAGCCACCTGACTTAAGGTAGTAGTTACCTGACCAAGCATTTTGAACAAAGTTACCTGAAGCATTTAGGTAGAAGTATGAATTATACTGAACATCAAAAATCCATTGATTGACTACTTTCACACCAGCTTTGTAGTAAGAAGAACCTGACCAACCAGTCTGACCTGAGTTAGAGTTAGTAGATTGTTTTGGAGTTTCAGTAGCTTTCGGTGTCTCTGAATTTGTTATAGGTACATATCCGTGATTTGATACTTTAAATACTTCTGACCGACCAAAATATCTTTTCCCAAAGTCTTTTTCACTATAAACATCAATATGATATCTTCCATCTTCAGCATATAGTAACCAAACATGGGATTGACTTCTAGTTTGATCCCCAAAACTATTAAAGTTATAACTAGATACAATAGCCCCTGTATCTTCATTAACTAAATCATAATACAAAGATGGATTATCAGTAGAAGAATTTCTTTTAATATCTACCAGCACACTTCCTGAATAAACCGGGTTCCCAGTAGTGGCTATCAATGTGATTTTCAAGGGATTTTGAGTATCTTTTACACTCATATCTGTTAAGGCATGAACCTCTGTCGGTTTAGAAGCTACATAACCTACTGACAATAAAGCACCGGCTAGTAAAGAAGAAGCCAACATTTTTCTGTTTTTCATAATAAAACTCCTTATATATTTCTATTTTTCAAAAAATTTATGATAATTGTCTTATAACCTTAAAAGTAAATATGATAGTTTTCTAGCGTCGAGCATTTAAATTTTCTCCATTTCATTTTCTCCTTTGATGGCTGATAGAATAGGATTGAGTGATAAGTCAATCCTTGTTATACTAGTATAACAACCTAACTTTATTTCCTATCCTTTCCCTTATCATACCATAATAGATATTTAAATTTTTCGCTATTTAAACTATAGTTTCAATCTTGTTCATAAAAATAAAAAATAGCATAGAATTCTAATATTTTGTAACTATAGTTTTCTTTCTCCATTTTTTTCTCTAAATTTTTGTATAATAGTCTTAGAAGTATGTAAGGAGATTATTTATGGAAAATCTATACCCATTTGGAGCTACATTTAAGTACCTGCG